>CALSAT010000051.1:0-14096 GCA_943372905.1 Bacteroides fragilis
ATACCAGATGGTGGGCCGTGTATTTCCATCCTGCCTCAGTCCGCTCAAGGTATCAATGACACGAATAGTAATATACCGTGATGTTGAATCTGGAGAATCGGCGAGTGGAACAACGATAAAAGTTGGCGGATCAAGATCGACTGCGACAAAATTCCCGGCATCGGCACCTACATCTACCGGGCTGTTCGCTGGCCGACTGTCCCCATCAAAGTCTTCTGATGTGGAATATTGAAAAGCTTCTATTCCCCGCCTTTCTGCTGGTGTGGCGCCGATAACATGCAGGTTCAGCGTACGTGTGGGGCCTTCCGGGTTTATGATATTCGGGGTAAATAGTACGCTATGCGGATCACGGCCGGTGTTCTTCCAGGCCTGGAAAGTAAGATACGACGGGGCAAAAAAGTTGGAGGAGATATTGTCATATACGTTGTAGTCAATATATGCATTTTGTGATTCTGAGGTGGGGTTATAAACAGTACTCAGGTTAACAGAGCTGGTGTAGGTGCGTTTATTAACCAAAATATTATTAACAAAGGTGGAAGGGCCCAGCCAGAATGCACAAGTACTGCCGTTTAAGCCTGAGGCAGCGTAAGCATTTGTGCCCGTTATATACACGGTGTTGTGACTAAAGAGATTATGGCAGGCATGGTTGTTAATATAACAGGTAAACAACCCTTTTTCAATAGTGGCTCCCGAAGTATCCACCCCCATCCGTACCATATTATTTGTGATCCTGGCAAAATTATCTGTGATATTAAATGCCCTGATACTGATAACCTGGTCGCCTGTTGAATAATGTGTGAGACCGTCAATAAAATTCCCGTCAATTGTTCCATAACCATTGAGGACATGGATAGCGGTAACACTGCCATTGGCTGTTGAGCTACTGTCTGACAGACCTATAATTCTGTTTTTACTTACCAGCACATCGCCACCCAGCACATCAATACCGATGGCTGCCGGATTATTATAATTATTATAACCTTCTGCTTTATTTACTGCTTTGATAAATGATATATTATTTCCTGTTACCTGATTGAAATTGTGATAGGAAGAGATACCTGTATTGAGGCCGGCGGAAGTTGTATTGGTAACGGTGTTATGATTGATACTTACATTACCACCGGCATAAATACCCCTTAATCTGCCATTGCCCCCATGCTTTATGCGATAGGCATGGTCATTTGTGCTGATCATATTACTGTCCACCCGGCCCAGTGTAGCAGCACATTGTATTACGGAAAGGCTCATGTCTGTATTATTTCCTACCGTGGTGCGGATATGCTGAAAAGTATTCCGGGTAATGCTGGCGTCTGCCGTGATCACACTATTGACCATTGTTGCTTCCACGGATGCGTCTGATCCACTGGTGATATTGATGCTATCGGGGGTATTGGCCGCACCGAATTCATTATCCCGTACGGAAAATGCAGGCAGGTAATAAGGCAGGAAGACGTTGCCAACACGGACGAGATCGACATATACCTTGTCATATGTTTGTGGTATGCTGGTACGGACCTTCAGTCGTTTGAATTTATTGTTGAGAATAGCTGCATTGCCAGCGGTATGGATACCGGCGAAAAAGATCCAGGAATTCCATTCCAGCGTATTGCCGGAACATTGGGCCCCGGAACCGCCAAAATAATTGCCGGTTATTTCATGACTGATGGTGGTGGTTGGCAGCGGCAGGTTGATAAAACCCGATGTGTCTGTGACGGTTACCGGTGAGGTGGCATAAAAACTATTTCCGGCTATCTTCCAGGCACGACCCGGTGCATCTATTGCAAAGTGATCGAAATTATAAAGCTGGCAATCGATAATACTATTATAGTTATTAATGACAGTCCCGCTGGTGATACCACCGATCAATTGGCGTGGCAGGGTAAAGCCTGCTCCCCGGTCATGCAGCAGGCAATCATGTATTGTATTATGATGGCTTCCACCGCCGGTAGTGCCTTCGAACATAACGGCACTAACAGTGAACTGGTTGGTGCTGGACCTTATATCCACATACCTGATGGTATCCTGCCAGCCATTCCTGATCCTGAACAACTGACCGGGCCCTTCGAGTGTTAAGGCAATCGGCCCGATGCCACCCGCCCTTCCATCAATGATCACATTCTTTGTACTGTCCATAAAAAATACGGTGGAAGGATTCACAACATTGAATGAAGCTCCCACAGCGGGGCGAACGGTGACTGTAAATTCAGTAGCATGGCAAAGCGGTAATTTGTTGAACGTGATGGGTAAACTTTCCCCGCTAAAACTATAGGTTGGTAAAAGTTCCCAATAGCTATTGCCGCCTACACCCCAAACAACAAGTGAATCCTGTGCATGGCGGATATTAAGAAAGTCGCCGCCGGGGCCTATCGAATACACCCCCTGCATTTTGCATCGGGTACTATCCGTCAACCGCAATACAAGAGTGGTATTTCCTTCAGTATAAGGCACCACTTTCCAGTAATAGCGGGTATTTGTGAGCAATCCGCTGGCAACATAATTTGTAGTGGCAGCGGGCAGGCTGGTGATGTATTGATAATTATTTGAGTCTGTGACTGACCGATAAAGCAAGTATCCAAGTTTGTTGGTAATGTTATCTGTCCAGTTGAGCTGCATACTCATTGGCTGAATATTCGTTACCGAACTATCAGTAAATGCCCCATTACAGGCAGCGGGGAGAAAATTGATTGACCTTCTTTCGCCTTCGTTGACAGAATGTAACCCCGGAATGGGGCCGGGGACGGATGAATTCACTAATTCCCGGGTGGCGGGTTCCTCCGCTACCGAGGTGGTAGTAGTGAAGCTGACCAGATCCTTTACTGCTACAAAACTGTTGTCTGTATTACCGGAGGTAAACCCTATAGAGGCTGTAACGGTGGTGCTGCCGGTTCCGATCTCCATCTTACCATATACATATTCAATCTCTCCAGTGCTTTCATATAAACGAACCTGGAAAACACCGTCTGCGGGATTTGTAATTGTGGCAGAAGATTCATTGATAACGGCACTCCATTGAATGGTGAGAGACCGGAAGGGGGCCGTTCCGGAAACAACAAAGCGGACGGTGAAACCGGTTCTCGCCGTTCGCAGATCATCCCAGAATGCGGCAAGCACCGGGGCATTATTGGTATTATTGGGTGGGTACCCCACTATGCGTACGAGTTCATTTGGGCTGGTGGCAGACAGCATTTGGGAGGAAGATCCAGCCAGGCCAAGGGCAAGTTGTCCATCATTGCCAGCGATGAAATGGGTGTAGTATTTACCCATGAAAACAAAGTCAAAGTTTATAGGGACCAATGAGGAATTGCTGGTAGTATTGTTCGTGCCAAGCAAATTAAAGTTAGCAGAGAGGTTGAGCAGATTTCCATTCTTATCTAAGGTAAGGCTGGAGGCAGTGCCGGTTGATACCGTATAATTGCCGGCATTCTGTGCTGCAACCTGCACATTGACAAGGATAAAAAATACTGGGAACAATGCCCATTTCATGGCTCTTATCATACCTGGCAAAACTATTTGGATAAAGATAGTAATACAGTGGCAAAAAGGCTAAATCGTGTACTTTAATGGCTTTTTTTGAAATACAGGGACAGGGAATTTGAGAATGTGGGAATTTGAAAATTTGGAAATGAGGGAATGTGAAACTACTGTGCTGCGGCTGGAGTGGTGAAATACAGGGACACGGGATTTTTAAATACAGGCACACGGATGCCACGGGTTGGACGGATGAACACAGATTATTTTGATAAATCAAAATAGAGGATTTAGTACAGGAACACAGCTTGTCCCGTCTAAACGGGAGATGACGCTGATTGGATGGATGAACACGGATTTTTTTGATAAATCAAAATGAAGGATTTAATACAGGGACACGGATGAATACGGATCCATGTAACTAAAAAAGAAATCCGGCTATTCAGCCGGACCTTCGCTGACACATTCGGAGGATGCTCCGGTGGTGCCTGCTCTCTATCATCTTCTACTTTTCTTTACGGGTTATTCGCTTTGACGAGAACGAAGTCGAGCACTTTCATTGCGCCATCGGCTACTTCTACAGCAGTGATGGTGGCTGGCTGGTAGCCATCGGCAGTAACTGTTACGGTGTACTGGCCTTCTTTTAACTGCGGGCATTCGTACCGCCCGTTCTCGTCGGCTGATACTGTTTTGATGGTGGGGCCAGTACAAGTGATTACGGCATTGGCGACAGGCAGGTTCTCCGGCTGGAATATATTGCCTTTTAATCCCTGGACACCGGGGCCGCCGATGGTGAGGGCCATCTGATCGAAGGTGAAGACCTTTTTCATGGTGTCGTTGTTGCGATAGAGGCTTTGCCCGTCGAGCAGCATATTCATGAGTTTGGCATACACCTCATTATTGGCGGTGATCTTTGTATTTGTCTGCACCGGGTTGTTTACGGATGCATCGAGATACTGCTGGTACAGGGTATCATACTCTTCTTTTGTAGTGGCGAATGTGGTCCTGAAGGTTTCGGGCATACTGCCTTTTAGCATCAGGAGAGATTCATTTTCTTCCATGAAGATACTGGCATCGAGCAGGAGGCGCTGGGTGGCAGCCCATTCTTCTTTGGCAGCTTTGCGGTAGTGGGCCTGGCCGGCAGCATCTAACTTGATCTCGTGTTCGCTTTCGGGGAATGCATCGATGATGAACCGTTTGAGTGCCTGCCATTTGTCCTGCGCTTCGAGGCCTTTGCTGCTTAACTGTACCCGGGCAGTGCGGGATTGTTCTTCCCGTTTTTCTTCATCGGGGAGCCTTTCTGCTGCGGCGATCTCTTCGATGCGGGCGGCGATGAAGGCGGTGGTGTACTTTGTTTTAAAAGTGGAAAAAGAGGAAAGGTTGGTGAGACAAGTGTTCCAACCGGTGCGGGCAATGGCGTATAATTCCTGCTGACCGCATTTGTAGTTAGGTTTTACCATGACATACAATTTTTTAAATTTTTAAAAAAAATGTTTAGTGAAATGGAAGTGTCATGGAATGGTGTAAAGATAAAGAGGGGAGTGAATGGGTGGCTGTGAAGGGGACTGCCTTTAACAAATTACTAAGATGTCCAGCCACGGGCGGAGGTCGCTCGGACACGGGCGGAAGTCGTTCGGACACGGGCGGAAGTCGTTCGGACATTGGCGGAGATCGTTCGGACATTGGCGGAAGTCGTTCGGACACGGGCGGAGGTCGTTCGGACATCGGCGGAGGTCGTTCGGACACGGGCGGAAGTGGTTCGGACACGGGCGGAGATGAGAGGTGTAAAGATGGATAGTGTTGAAAATGAATAAGTTATCGTTTTCAACGTGTTTCCTACACTGAATCTGTGAATTAATAGTGGAGGTATGGCCCAGTTTATTTGTGTTTTTAGGATATATCTTTATCATCCTGCAGTTCTTGTGATCCGGTTGTGCGGTGAGTATCCAAGAGTATCTTTTTGCAGGGATCAATATTCTTACTTTCGGATGTCAAATTAAAACAGGAAGCATGAAAAGGATAACAATATTACATCTACTGCTTGTTTTGTTTTTTTTCTCCTGTACTAAGAATGAAAGTGATGAAAGTCCCAATCCGCCGGTTCAGTCTAACCTCTTAGTCAAGATAGTTTCTAAATCAGGAAGTGATTCCGCTGTTACTGAATATTCTTATGACGCCGGTAAGCGGCTGATCCTGGAGAAGGAAACAAAAGTAACTTCGGGGGCGACTGAACGCAGAACCCTGAAAATATTCAGAGATGGTAATGGTCTTGTAAGACAGACAACTGAGATAGCTGACTATCTTATTGCCAGCGGTACAGATAGTGTTGTGACAGTATTTGCTAATGCAGGCGGCAGATATACCTTTTCTGTTGCTAATATTACCCAGGGTGGTACTACTGTGCGGGACAGTGTTTACTATCTGTATGATGGCGCCGGAAGAATTATACGGGACCTGCATTTTCAGAAAGTAGGCGGAGTTCCTTTTACCCAACAATTCAAACAAGAGTATTTTTATTCTTCTGCCGGTAATATAGATTCAGTGACGCAATCCAGTTTTAGCGGCGGTGTTTATACTCTTTCAACCAGAATAACCTATACTTATGATTCAAAGCTAAATGCGTTGCAATTGCCAACTGATGCCACTATTTTGTATCGTTTTGAATTGCATGGAGTAAATAATGCAACGAAAACACAGGCCGATTTTATTTCCATTCCTGCCTATAACAGTTCGATCACTGTTGTGTATACGTACCGTACTGATAACAGGCCTTCCACATCGGTTAGTACAAAGCTCCCATCGGGAGTTGTATCGAATGAAACCTATTATTACCAGTAGACACTTATAGCGGAATAGTGTTGAATAATCCTGCTTTTCTATCAGAACATCCGGTAACAGGCATGGATACTTTTTATTTTCACTACCTGCCAGTGAAAACGGACAGTATAAATAAGTTTATTCAATAAGTGATTTATTGGGAATGCTGGTTCTTCTTTGGGCGGAGGTGGGCCGGATATGGGTGGGGTGTTTTGTACTTTTAATTGATATAGTATTACTGTTTCCTTCTTTCTTTTCTTGCCTTACTTTTTTTTCTTGATAAAAAAAAGTAACAAAAAAAATCAAGGCAAACGCAAATGCTCCGCTGCTTTGCCGGGCCCACGCACAGGGACTCCGATTGATTGAATTTTGCTTTACAGGTTTCGTAGTGATGGTGGAAGACTCTGCTGCGTATTATGCGACACCTCGAAAGGCGCTGTGCCCCGCCTTGCCTTTTTTAAAGTGGTTAGTTTTCTTATTGAGGGCGGGGCAAGGCGCTGGGAAAGATTTGATAGTTCGGTTGCTGGTGTCTTTGCCCGGCTGCTAAGCCTGCACACAACACACTGCAACGGCGTTATGCTTACTTGGGGAAGGCCAACAGCGGCGAAAAAATAAATTCAGAGTTATAGTTTTAAGTTATAGTTGTTCAGCTTCATAAACTCATTTCGATATCAGTTTAGTTTGATTCTATCAATTTTACTATTTCATCAGCCAAGCACTCTGCTGATCGTAACGCATATCTTTGATTAAGATCCGGGTACTGAATTTGTCTAAGTGTTATAAAGAATAGAGAAATGAAATACTCTAAAGGATTTGATCTATTCGAAAGGAATTGTAGAGCATCTTGCCGAATACGGAGACACATTTCAAATAAGGTCGAAAGGATATGTCGATTACTATTGATTTTAAACTCTTGGGAAAATGAATCGATACTTAATGCTTCTTTTTCAAGGACTATGAGTTCTTCTATTGGAATGTAAGTTGGGATATGCTTAAATTTAATAGAGGCCTCTAACGTGCTATGGTCAATAACAGCATGCCTTTCTTTAGTATAGCCGAAATCAATAAGATAAACCCCACTTTCGTCTTTGAAAAAATTTTCAGAATGTAAATCTCCGTGACATACTTTTTTCAACAATCGAATTTCAATCTCTTTTATTTTCTCAAACTTAATCCAAATTGGCAGTAGTTTGACATCTGTTTCTTGAATGCCTTCAATTGTACTGATAAAACTAATTAGCTTTTGCTCATCAAAGTAATCCTCATACAAATCTTTTATGCTGCAAGTAGAGGACGTTGGGGTGTTCCAGTATTCGAAAGGTTTACAGGCAAACAACTGGATAAAAATATCATTAAAAGGGAATAAAGGAGGCTTCCCTGAGACATGATTTTGTAATAGTGTTGCGAAGGGAAAAGAATCTGTCTTTGTGTCGCTTGATGCATAATTATACTTGATAGCGGCATAGAGTTCTGTTTCAACAAAAGTTCCTTTGTATCCAGGAATGTTTAGATCATCAACATGATTTTCAAAAGCATTTTTCTCTTTTGCAATTTTCTTTTGCTGATCCTTCTTTCCAAATTTTATTACAAACCTTCCTGTTAACCCGGTTCCAATCTTTAAAGGCTGAACCTCAATAACTTTTGACCCGCTAAATCCAGCTTTTAGTATCTTGTAATCAATGATAGGCGCATTGCTACTTTGAAAACATTTTTTTATAATAACTTCTTCCTGAAAAGTAATGTCGCGGTTATTAAATGATTTGCCACATATACTCTGTATTTCTTCATGAATGTCATCTGTAATTTTATCTAATCGATAATCGCTACTTGAAATGTCTTCAAATTTTTTTAATTTTATAAGACTGGATGTTTTAAAGATGTTTAAGAGTTCTTTTAAATTTTCTTGACTATCTTGATCAGTAATGATATTAGTTGCCATAGCAAGAAGACAAACAAATTTTTTGTTTTGTAAATCTGGATTTTTTTTACATTCTGTGATGAATTCTTCGATTGTCGACTTTTGAATATTTTTTTGGGGGAAGACCTCAGTAATTCTTGCAATGAGTGGATTGTGCTTAGAAACTCTATCGGTCAGAATTAATACTTCAGTTTCTTCAGTAGAATTATTATCAAGTTGAAATAAAAAGTGCGCTTTTAGCGACTTGCAGTTTTTTTCGGTTTTACTAATAAAGTCAAGCAGCACTGCCTCAAAGTTGTCCTTGCCTTGCTTAATACTTTTTTTATTTAAAATGTTGGTTTCAGTTCTTGTAAATTCCTTTAAGTTGTGATTAGGTATCTCCAAGCTTAAATTAAATAAGTCCTCCCCGATTTGTTGATATAGCTGTAAATTATCTTGCCTTCCTTTTTGCCCAAGCCCGTTCAATTCGGAGATAATATTTTGAATTTCTGGGATATCTCGTTCTTTTAGAGCTTTGGTATACCTTTCTGTAATACTCATTTGACCTTTTTATCTCGGTTATACAATTCATCTCTTTTGGAAAAGGCTACTTCCCCTCCTTCAAGTAAAGTAAGTATTTGCTCTTTTACATCCTCGACATTCCCTTCTATTTCGATTCTTGATTTTTTCTCGTTGTATGCAAGGAATATATTGCATTCCGCGTCTGATAAAACTGGTATATTAGGATTATGGGTAATGAAAATTAGTTGACGAGTATCCCGTTGTGAAGTGATAATTTCCCGAATAGAATCGGAGATATACTTATTATCTAAATTATCTTCAGGTTGATCTATAATGAGTGGATTTTGAGAAACAGCGAATGCAATTGGTAGGACAGCTGTACATCGTTGTCCTGTTGATAGTTCCTCTGTTTTGCGATAATCGTTTCTTGAAATATTGCCTTTGCCATCTCGTATATCGATGAGCAAGTGGAAGTCAGGTAGGTCAGGGCAATACAATTTCTCAATTTCGAAAATGTCCTCGGAGTCTTTAAGTGCAGCTACAAGGTTGTCGGCCCGTTCTTTATCAATTCCTGAAATCCGTTTTAACGATTCGGTATCGTTATATCTAATAATGGAGGCAAGTTTATCCGGGGGGAAATTTAGCGTTATAGAGGGGATGATAGCATTATACCTCATATTGGACCCCTTCAAGGCATTTTTAAGCAACTGCTCATATTCTTCAGTTATCCCGCCAGCTTTTAGAGTAATTTTTATATTCCCTTTGAAAACTTTATTCAATTCTTCTATTTTACTAAGGCGAGAAGCGAAAATGGCTTTCTTGTTTTTGTTTAGTTGGTCAACTAGTATTTTTCTTTTTGCTATTACTTTGCCTAATTTAGTCCTTGCCACTTCGATCTGTTTTAGACAATCTTTTTGTTCATCTACTTTCTTACTAAGTGTGTTCCACTTATTGTAATATTCTTTATGTTTTTCAAATCGCTGCTTTAGCTTCGTAAATTCATTTTGCTGCTTGTTGTGCTTTTCAGTTAGTTGGGAATTAAGAAAATTGATTTTGGATATTGATTTGTTTAAGGCGTTCAATTGGACTTCTAAAGCTTTACGAATAGTTTTGGCAATATTTTGGCGTTCATCGGCAATTTGATCAAGAATCTCTTTGTTATAAAAAATGTCTTTGGTGGTGCTAGTCAGATTCAAGGCTGTTGTTTCCTCAATAACATCTTGAAATGTAGCTTGAAGTTCGTCAAGTTTCTTTAGAAGTTGAGCGATGTAGCGTTTTTCCCCCGTTCTGACTTTTTCTATTTTATCTGCCTCCTCAAACTGCTTTTCTTCTTTTTTATCAATATCTTTTGGTTTTTCCTTCATCCATTTCTTCAATTCTTCTTCTGAACCATCGAAATTTTTTTCGGTAGCCTGTAATTTATTTAGACGTCGAAGCTCTGAAATCACGGATTGTGCATTTTCGTCCAATGCACTTTGGGTTGCCGAAATGTCTTCTTCATAGGTAGCGAGATCATCCGATATCATTTTATCAATCAGTTCTAGTCGACTCCGGCTGTTTTTCCCAATGTCCTCAATTTCTTGAGCTTCGTACAAATCGCATGATATTAAATCGTGAATTTTTCCAAGGTCTATGTACTGTCCTTTCGAGTCATAGCATTGAGGATACTCTTCCAAAGTTTTTTCTATCTTATAGATTTTTCCGTCAGTTCCCTTTACTTTAAGAATTATTGTTCCATTGCCAAGATTGTTCAGAAGTACATTATAGGTGCCTTTATCATCCTCGGCTTGTTCGTCTAGACAAGCCTTAATAAAATGAAGTAAGGTTGATTTGCCTGTGCCTCTGCTTCCCATGATACAGTTTAGTTTTTCTGAGAAATTGACTAAAAGGGGTGTGTGGAAGAAAGTAGAGTTTTTAACCTCCAAAGAAATTATTTGTTTCAAAGCTTTTCTTTTTAATTGAGTATTAGTTTTAAATATAATTCAAATATTTTATCAATAACTTCAAAATTTAGTGTTTTTAAACAGTCTTTTCAACTAAGTGTTTTTGCTTAGTACGCATTTTACTGCCATAGTTATACCTCTTTCGCTACCACGAAGAAATGGGGTTCAATCTTTTGCTATTCATTTTATTGATGCACTGAGTCTTCTGGGTGGAAAAGTGGGTTCTCTAACTGAGCGGTTTGATACTCCATTACTAGTTGAGTTTTTCTTGTTTGATCATTGTAGCTTGATACAGTGCAGGGAAAAAGAAGCCTCCCCAAACCTCCCGCTATTCGGGCGGGACAGGCCTCCCCAAACCCCTCCGCAGGAGGGGCTTTAGACTCCGATGTTGTATGAGTCTTTTATTATTCCTTCCTCATAACTCTTCTCCGCAGAGTCTGCGAAAGTGATTCGTTGCTTCCAAAAGGAATATGCGCTGATACCTGATAATTTGTAGGCCTCCCCAAAATTCTCCGCAGGAGGGGCTTTAGACTCCGATGTTGGGAGAGTGTTTTATTATTTGAAATTTGTAGCTTGATACCACGAATAGAGGCTTGTGGGAATTGACGCTGTACCCATTAACCATTAACAAGACAGTATATGAAACAATCATCTTCCTTCATTCTCCTGTCGGCTGTTCTTCTGTTCTTTGCTTCGTGCAGAAGGAGCGAGAACAGCAAGATAAACCATGTGCTGAGTGTGGAATGTGAATCGCCGGTGGCAGCCTGCGGCAACGGGCCGGCGATACGGTTTAACGGGGAGAAATTGGGGATATGGATGGAGCCTTCGGGTAAGCCGGGAAATTTTGTACGGGTGCCTTATCATTATATAGTGTGCTGTGAGTATATGCCGGCGCTTATTGATACACTGAAGAAAGCTCATGCGCTGCGATTGAAAAGCCTGGCAGAAAAGCCGGATGAAACGGATAAGACCTTTGTATTGCTTAATGGTACAAGGGTGAGGATGTTTTATAAGAAACACTTTATTGAAGATGAGGAATTTTCTACTATGTGGTTTGGCGAGGGCCCTGAGGGTAAAGTATTTTATATCAACCTGAAAGAGTTTGACGAACTTATGGAAGATATTGAGGAGAGGTTCAAGACCTGCTGCCTGGAGTAAATACCTGGCAAATGATTCCTTTATTAAAACGTATCTAAAATATTTCCCACAATGGCACGAAGGGTACTAAGAGAATGTTGCTATTGTTTCCCACAAAGGCACGAAGGGCACAAAGAGAATGTTACTACGATTTCCCACAAAGGTGCCAGGGGTACTATTCTGGTGGAGGCTTCTGATAATTAACAAAAAAGTTACACCCCGCTGCTACTTCTTCATTTGCAGTTGCTTGTGTTTTTTTATACAACGAATTACCAGTTATAAACAGGGGCTGCTGAAAAATACCATAAATAGGGTATAGGATGGTATTGATGAATTACTGTACTTTCGACTTCCGAACCAATTATTTGTATCCCCATCGAACGAGGATCCTGGTTAAGTCAACGATTAGCAGCGCCGGACAATTGTCTGGTACCGGGATTTCGAATATTCCCTATCGCAAGTTTAGATTCTGTTTAAGGTTATGATCTGGTAGCATTGGATCTTGTATGATCTGAATGAGATACTATGATTAAACAACTATTTTCTTTTTTTAAGACAGGCCGTAACTGTTTTCCGTTCTGCACCGGCTGGTGCTGGTGCATACGCTATTGGCGTGGCGGAATGGCAGCGCTATGCCCGGCAGGCGACAATAAATTTTCTTCATCCTTATATATAACGGTATGATAAGAACAGCGCTTGAGTTCATTAAGAAGGAACTGGAAATATATATTTCGGACAGGGAGCAGGATGCGCAATATGCTATTGGCAATATTGTGGACCTGAAGGCCCTTGAAGATCCGCTGTCCGGCACCTCACATATTACGCTGATGCTGACAGGGGTGGAGGAAGAACGAAGGGAAGGCAAGCGGCCGCATTATATTCCTGCGGATGATAAAAAATTCATTAAGCTAAACCCGCCGGTGGAGCTGGACCTTTTCTTATTGTTTGCGGCACATTCCGGTACATACGATACAGCCCTGCGTGACCTGGGTAGTGTGGTGAGTTTTTTCCAGGCGAATCCTGTTTTTACGCAGCAGCAATACCCCGGTTTGAATGCGTCGGTTACTGATCCGGTGAACAAGCCCTGGCAATTGATAGAACGGTTGTCTTTCAACTTGTATGGATTGAGTTTTGAGCAACAGAATAACTTATGGGCCATGCTTGGCACCAAGTACAAACCCTGTGTGATGTACAAGGTGAACATGCTGACCATCTTTGATACGAAACCTAAAGAGAAAGTGGCGGCTATTACTGAATATAAAATCGCTGAAAACTAAATGGACGGGCTTCAAGTAAAATACAGTGAATTGCTGAGCCTTGCGGTGAGGCTGCCCTTTTATGATAACGGGGTTTGTGCCAAGTATGCGACCACACCGGTGCCGGACCTGGTGTTTGTGCCGAGTGCGGAAACAGCTTTGCTGCTGAAAAAGCTGGGTCTTGTGATCCGTGCTGCTGACCGCAGCGGTGGCTTTATGGTGGCGGCCCGTACTAACGGTACGGTGGGCCCGAATGAACTGCTGCGTTTTCCTCCCCGCAAGGAGGAGAAGCTGAGTTTTTTTGTACTGCTGAAAAATGCTGCGTTCCTGAACTTTAATGAGATGCCGGTATCAGCAGACAGGGACATGATCTTTTATTTTTCTAATGAGGTGGGCGACCTGGCTGCTCCCCGTACTGATCTGCATCTTTCTATGTCGGCCTCTGGTGTGAGCATTGCCAGCGACAGGATCAAAAAATCCGGTGAGGTGTACCGCTATGTGCATGGTGCTCCGGTGGTGAACGCTAAACTAAAACATTTACTCTCCGGCGCTGAACTGGAGCCGGTATCGGTGATAAACGAAGGAGCTGTGGGTAATGTTCTTTTTGAACTGAGCTCTTTGCCGAGCGGCAAATGCCAGTTGTTTGTGAATGGCAGTGTGGTGGCGGATGATACATTTTATTATACGGGTTTGAATGCGCCGGGCCAGTTCCTGGCGGTGGTGGAGCTGCATCTGTATCCGATTGCTGCGGGTGAGTATGGTATTACGCAGCCGGATAAAACCATTAAGCCAGTAAAGCCATTGTTTACGCTGCTGTTCAACAACCGGCCGACCACCTGGCGATATACGGTGGACCTTACCCCGAACAGCGCTTTGTACAAAGCCATTGATAGTGGCAGTGTATTAGTTAACACGATAAAAATTGAAAGTAATGATAATGCGATCGTTTCATTTGGGGCACCTGTGCCCGCAGGTGCGCCCATCACCCGGCTCGAATTTCTTTCTGCAGCAACGGTGGCTCTACGGGAAAAATATGTCACCACCGCTGCGAGCCCA
>CALSAT010000052.1:0-14089 GCA_943372905.1 Bacteroides fragilis
TAGCTACAACCGATCCTAACTGTGCTATTGCCAGTTGCGAAAAACAAAGGACAGCAATAACTGTGATTTGCAGTTTCATTAAGATTTTTTTATTCCATTAAAGTTAGTAAACTATTCTAATATGAAAACAAGAGAAAGACAATAGAAAACCTACCTGTTGCAGCTAAAAGAACCAGCCTTTACATAGAGAATTTTCTCTAGTAAAGGCTGACTATATTATTAAATGAAGAATATTATACCAGGAAAGAAAAACTACTTATACAACAGATCATAATACTCATGCGCCATCCGGTTGCTGTCAAACTGGAAGCGGACATCCTGCATGCCATTCTTCATCACCTGACGCCAGGTACTGTAATTGGTATAGTACAGAGGCAGTATTTCATTTAGGAGTATCTCATATAGTTTGTTAAGGTCATACTCATCCTGTTCGTGGGTGGCCATATTGGCATAATCAACCATTGGCACCACAAAACCGTTGTGACCATGATTGATAAATTCCGGTATCCAGCCGTCATCGGTAGAGAAGTTAACAGCACCATTCATAGCAGCTGTCATACCACTTGTACCCGAAGCTTCCCTGGGTACACGGGGATTATTCAGCCAGCAATCGGCCGCTTGCTTCAACCGTTTAGAAAGCCCCAACTCATACCCTATCAGCACTGCCACATTTTTATACCGCTTGCTGATATGCACCAGCTGATTGAACTCGCTGATGGCGGGATGATCAACCGGATAAGGCTTACCGGCCCAGATGATCTGCACCGGATATTTCGTATCGGCCAATAATTTTTCAAACTTCTCCTCTGCAGTTGTTATTAACCCTGCTCTTTTATACCCGGCAAACCGCCTGGCCCATACTATAGTAAATACATCAGGATTGAATATCTTACCCGTTTGATCCGCTACTATTTCAAAAGCCCTTTTCTTCAGGTACTTCTTACGATCATCAATGCCGTAGTCATCACCGGCTTCCATGAATTTATATAACTGCTTGTCGGCCCAGTACCGCCAGTTTTGTGCATTGGTTATAGAAATGATCGGGCAGATATTTTTGTATTTGCCCCACATTGCCCTTGATACATGACCGTGCAATTGCGAAACCCCATTAGCCAGCTTGGCAAAACGCAGAGCCGCTAAGGAATGGTTAAACTGATCGCTGTCATTATCATACAATTTCTTCACCTGATCCACCGTAAGGCCGCAGAAATAACTCATCTTATGGCAGAGGTAAATATCATGCTTCTCATTACCTGCTTCTTCAGGAGTATGCGTGGTGAAAACAAGGCGTTTTCTTACATCTTCAATGTTATTGCCGAATTTGTTATACAGGTAAAATGCGGCCGATAACCCATGGGCTTCATTCAAGTGATAAAGCTCCGGATTGAAACCTAACAGGTCAACCAACTTAGCACCGCCAACACCCAGCAATATAAATTGCGCCACTTTGGTGGCCACATTAGCATCATACAGCCGGTGAGTGATGGTTTGTGACACATAATCGTTCTCAGGTACATCAGTCGATAATAAAAACAACGGTGCCGTTTTGAATGTCTCCGGGTTCAGATATAAAACCTTTACCCATACCGGGTGCTCATGTATTGTTATCTGGAATTTAATGCCGGTATCTTCGAGGAAACTGTATTGCTTTTCATTCCAGGCCACATCCAGGGTTTGGTCCTGGTTACGCTCCTGGTCATAATAGCCATACTTCCACAGTATGCCAATGCCGATCAGGTTTTGTTTCAATTCGTAAGCACTCCGAAGGTGAGAGCCTGCCAGAAAGCCTAATCCCCCGCTATAAATCTTAAGAGGCTGGTGCGTGGCAAATTCCATTGAGAAATAAGCCACTTTCTTAGAATAACGGTCTTCCGTTGGATACGGTACTGAAAGTTTAGTAAAATTCATATTGTGTTCAATTTACACGAAACTGCAATATAAAGTATAATCTCCATTTTGCCTAAGTCGTTGAATTACAGTGTCTGTGAGTAGTTTTTAAATTAAATTAAGGCAAGATTAGACCGAAAGCAGTGTATAGTAAAATTTATTTTTTAACAGTTTTTACGACCGCAGCTTGTTTTTCTTTTTTAGGAGGTGTTGGTTTTACCCATTTTCGCCGCCCAAAGCTGCCATCAAAGCTGCATTTAAGTCCCCGCCGGGAGCCACAGTTTTGCTCTTTTAGCGTTACGGAGCTGGATGAAAAAATAAAAGTGAGTACACAGGGGTCGCCACCTTCCCGGTATTCAGCCGTATTAGCCGATTTGAACATAGCTTCCCCTTTTAGCTCACCGGTACATTCGCCATTATCTTTTTCAAAATGTACAAAAAAGGTCAGCCGGTCTGCCTTTCTGCCATCCCTGATTGACACAAGATTCATTTTACCTGTACCATAGTCAGCAGATAGCTTATGCTTGCGTGGTAATGTATCAATTGGATTGATCAGTTCAGTTACCTTTTCATCCAGGGCATCTGTCATGATAAGCATAAAGTTTTTAGCCTCTGTATTCAGCACATATACATCCTTACCCTCGCTAAGGTTACCATCTCTGTTCTTGCGCTGCACAGTTTTAGTAATGGTAAACCGCTTATCCATCGTAACAGACTGCGCAGTAGCTGCATTCTGATCGGGACGCAACACAGGCATACCGGCAATGAACTTATTTTTCTTATCAAAACTTAGTATGAATACAGCCCGCTTATCGTTGGTAACGGTCTTAATAAATAAATAGCTTTCTGCATCAGGCACTTCTGCCTTTCCCAATGAATATATCTTTGGCTTTACGCCTTTACCATACACTTTTGTTAAAATAGAATCAGGCACAAACAGAGTAAAAACTTTGTAACTGATCAGCAGCGAGTCCTTTTCTTTTTTCTGTAAAGAAGTATCGGCAAACTGGTACGGTAGTTTTACCTGCTCGAAGAAAGCAATAAAGTCAGTAATATCTACCGGGTCTTCGCCAGACAACGAAGGTTTTTTTTTGCCTTTGCAACCGGCCATTAAAGCCAGAACAAGTAATAAAGTGAGGTACTTTTTGAAAACAGCCATAGTTGGTGATTGGTAACCCGAATGTAAGCGTTTCCGGCAAAAGCTACAAGAGACGGCTATGTAGTAATTGTTAGGGGAAAATAAACAATATATGTATCATACTGCTATCCCCTTCTTCTGCTTTCACCCCTTGATCTTATCTCCTGTCCGAAATTGCATTTCCTTTTCTCAATTGTATTTTTTAGATTTGTCTAAATTTATTTTTAGCCATGTTAAATTACTCTACCAGCGAGGAGAATTATATCAAGGCCATTTATCACCTGCAGCAGCAGGATGATATGGTGACCACCAATGAACTGGCTGCCGAGCTGAAAACCAAACCAGCTTCTGTGACTGATATGATGAAGAAGCTAAAGGCAAAAAAACTATTGAATTACGAACGGTACCAGGGGTTCCGTCTTACCAGCGAGGGGAATAAAGTGGCACTTGGAATTATACGCCGGCACCGGCTGTGGGAATACTTCCTGGCGGAAAAATTGAAATTCACCTGGGATGAAGTACATGAAGTGGCCGAAGACCTGGAACATGTGACCAATAAAAAACTTATTGATAAACTGGATGAATTTCTCGGTTTTCCGCGGGTGGACCCACATGGCGACCCCATTCCGGATGCCAATGGGAAAATAGAGATCATGAACAAAATATGCCTTACCGATCTGCCGCTCAACAAAACAGCAATTGTGGGTAGCGTAAGCGACCAATCCAGCAAAATACTGGAACTGCTGGAGCATAAGAACATCAGCATAGGTACCCGGTTGGAAATAAAAAAGAGATTTGAATTTGACAACTCTATGGAAGTACGCATTGGCCGCCAACCTGCCTTCACCATTAGTAAACAATTAGCTGAAAATATTTTTGTGCTGAACAATTAAGAAATATGGAAACCATTGAAAAATTCTTTACTGAAATAGGCCCTGTATGGTCTGCCCTGATAGCCACCCTGTTCACCTGGTTTGTTACGGCACTGGGGGCTTCGCTTGTTTTTTTCTTTAAGACACTGAGCCGGGGGGTGCTGGATCCGATGCTGGGTTTTACAGGCGGGGTGATGGTGGCAGCCAGTTTCTGGTCGCTGCTAAACCCAGCAATAGAAATGTCTGAAAAGATGTACCCCGGCATGAGTTGGATGCCAGCTGCCGTTGGCTTCCTGATGGGGGCGCTGTTCATTTTTGTACTTGATAAATTCACCCCACACCTTCATATCAATTTTGGCGTAGAGGAAAAAGAAGGTATTAAAACAAAGCTTCACAAAACCACCCTGCTGATACTAGCCATCACCCTGCACAATATCCCCGAAGGGTTAGCTGTAGGCGTGTTATTTGGCGCAGCCGCTATTGGTATGGAAGATGCGTCTGTTTCCAGCGCTATTGCATTAGCTATTGGCATCGGTATTCAGAATTTCCCCGAAGGCATTGCTGTGTCAATGCCGCTAAGAAGGCACGGTGTAAGCCGGTTAAAGAGTTTTTGGTATGGTCAGCTTTCGGCTATTGTAGAACCTGTAGCTGGTGTGATTGGGGCCGTAGCTGTCATTTACATGCAGCCTATCCTGCCTTTTGCATTAGCATTTGCAGCAGGTGCGATGATATTTGTGGTAGTGGAAGAGGTTATACCGGAGACACAAAGGGATAAATACACAGACCGTTCGGTGCTTGGCTTTATTGGCGGGTTTTTAGTAATGATGATACTGGATGTGGCATTAGGATGACCTAATTAACGGCAGCTTCGTGTTTGCGAACCAGGTGTTTGAAACGGCTGAATGTTTCCGGCTTGATATTCAAATATGAGGCAAGAAATTTCTGAGGTACCCGTTGCAGCATAGATGAGTTCCTTGTCACAAAGTTCAGAAATCTTTCCCTTGGGGTCATCTTTACCATTTGTATCTGCCACCTGTCTTTCAACACCATTGTATGGGTGATCACCATCCGGCCCAGGTGTTCCATTTTCTTTGATTGTGCAAAAATTGCTTCCATATCGGCATAGCTGATAGATGAAACAACCGTAGGCTCTATTGCTTCTACAAAATACTCCGAAGGAAGACGGCTGTGAAAGGACTCCTGGCTGTGAATGATATGTCCCTCCATAGATATTTGAGTGTTGATCTCCTCTTTCCCTTTTAAATAGTATTTCCGTACAAGACCTTTTAAAATAAAATTGAAGAAATTCTCGATATCGCCAGCCCGGGTGAGTAATTGCCTTTTTTCAAATTTCCGCTCCCTGATAACGGGCAGTAACAGCTCATTAAACTCTGCCTCTGTCAGGTCGACAAATTTGTTCAGGTAATTGAAAAAAGTGGCTTGTGAGTACATGGAATCATCCTTAGTATGTAAAAGTTACGACAAGTATTGATTGAAATCAAGAAATAGTGCAACTTTCTATAACCTATTTCCCAGCACTAAGTGTTTTCCTTTACTTTCTTTTGGTAAGGTGTTTCAGCCTGCTGAAGGTCTCGGGCTTAATGTTAAGGTAAGAGGCCAGGTACTTCTGTGGTACCCGCTGGAGCATATGCGGATGGCGGTCCATATATTCCAGAAACCGCTGACGGATGTCTTTTGCCTGCCAGGCATATTTTCGTTCATCTTTTTTAATGTACATCCTTTCCAGTATCATGCGGCCCAGCATTTCCCCTTGCGGATATTTAACCAACGCTTCTTCCATCCTATCATATCGCATAGAGATCAGGGTAGTTGGTTCCAGAGCCTGAACCACTACTGGTGATGGGCTGCGGGTAAGAAAAGATAATTCAGAGTGGATCATATGTCCTTCAGTAGCCAGTTGCAATATCACTTCACTCTTTTTCACCTTTACAAATTTTATTACGAGGCCTTTTACCACCATGTTCAGGTAATCATCAATTTCTCCTTCCTGAACAATCACAGCTTTTTTGGGGAATTCCCTGAATTCACAATAATGCAAAAGGCCCTCCATTTCCAGTTTAGACAAAGGCATGAACTGCTGAAAATACCGAAAGGCAAAATCGGCATAAGCAGGGTCAATATGTTTTACCCGCTGGCCCATTTCACTTTCTGTTATTTGTTTTTTTGGATGCAGCGGCCTTTTCATTTTTATGAGGATTGCCGTTTTCAGAACCATTTCTCTTCCGATGGGTAATGAGTGGTTTTAGCCGGGTAAAAGTTTCAGGTTTTATGTTCAGGTAAGAGGCCAATCGGCGTTGCGGTACTCTTTTCAGCAAAGCAGGGAAAGCTTCTGCAAAATGTACAAACCGCTCCCGGATAGAATACCGGATATTATCCAGAATATACATCTCTTGTTGCAAAAAAAAGTGGGTAATTAAAATGCGTCCAAACCGCTGCCATTTTATATCACTTTTGTACAATGCCTCCAGATCTTGTCTGGAAATACATAAGGTGGAAGAAGGCTCTATTGTTTCCAAAAAATAGTGCGATGGCTGTCCGGACAAGAATGATGCTACAGCACCGGTGATTGTGCCCTCGCAAACAAGATCTGTTGTCACCACTTCCTTTCCTTTATAAAAATATTGGTGAATTAAGCCCTCTCCGATAAAATAAAGGCAGCCCTCGGTTTCACCTTCCTTTATCAGTATATGTTTTTTGGGAAATTGCCTGAATACAAGCTTCTCTTTAAGCTGGGACAGCTCCTTATCGGATAAATGGAAAAACTGGTTTAGAAAATACTCCAGCTTCTCATATATAGCAGCAGTACTGATGGGCATACCAAAGAAAGGATAAAGGTTGATGGTATACACAAAATAAACTTTTTCCCTGTAAAAAGAACAACTCTGCGAAAGGATAACATACTCTCGCTCCCGGTAAGCAATGCCGGGATTCTCCAAAAAAAGAAAAAATCTTCACTCCGAAACGTTCCGGGGGTTTACCTTTGCTCCGCAAATAATTCCTCACTTAATAATTCTTATATAATGAAAGTAACCGTTGTAGGCGCTGGAGCTGTAGGTGCTACCTGTGCTGATAATATTGCCCGTAAAGAACTTTGCCAGGAACTTGTATTGCTCGATATCAAAGAAGGCATTGCCGAAGGCAAAGCGCAGGATATGATGCAAACGGCCACCCTGCTGGGTTTTGATACCAAAATAACCGGCAGCACTAATGACTATGCTAAAACGGCGGGTAGTGATGTAGTGGTTATTACTTCCGGTCTGCCCCGTAAGCCCGGTATGACCCGTGAAGAACTAATCGGTGTTAATGCCGGTATCGTAAAAGGTGTGTGCGAGAACATCCTGAAACATTCTCCCAATGCCATCATCATTGTGATCAGCAACCCAATGGATACCATGACTTACCTGGCTTTACAATCCACCGGCCTGCCCAAAAACAGGATCATCGGAATGGGGGGCACATTGGACAGCAGTCGTTTTAAATATCAATTGAGCCAGCACCTGGGATGCAGCCCCTCTGATCTTAATGCAGTGGTAGTAGGCGGACATGGCGATACTACAATGATCCCACTGATCCGCCTGGCAACCTGGAACAGTGCCCCGGTTACTGATTTCCTGTCTGCCGAGCAGCAGGAAAAAATTGTAAAAGATACCATGGTAGGCGGCGCTACGCTTACTGCACTGATCGGAACTTCTGCCTGGTATGCACCCGGCGCTGCCGGCGCTGCACTAGTAGAAGCGATAGTTAGAGATGAGAAAAAATTATTTACCTGCTGTGTAGCATTGGAGGGTGAATATGGTCAAAAAGATATTTGCCTCGGTGTACCAGTTACCATCGGCAGAAATGGCTGGGAAAAGATCCTTGACTTTCAACTGAATGAAAGCGAACAGGCTGCGTTCAACAAGAGTGCTGATGCGGTGAGGAGTATGAATGATGTGCTGAAAACTTTATAATTCAAATGGTAAAAATAAAAAGTAAAAGCTGTCCTTCCCGGATGGCTTTTTACTTTTTATATAGCAATTTTCTCCGGATGTATTACTCAGTTTCCGATCGCCATACAGTTCCAGGTAATAGTATAATTCACCGGGTTGGGGCTGGTATTCAGCAACCTTGCTTTGCAGGAGGTGGTGCCGCTCACAGTAGCGCACCCATATAATTGTAATTGCACCCGGTACAATTCTCCGGACGAACCACCGGTAACATCAATATCGCCGACAAATACCCGCGGTGTGCCGGTAAATCCTCCATTGAAGGCAATGGCTCCTTCAGCCGATAATCCAAAACCGGGAAGCACTGCGCCAAAAGTAGCTGTGGTAAAAGTGTAGATACGGAGGTTGGTGCCACTGCTGGCATTATAGGCAACACCTTTCCCGTTATTGACCGTAAGTGTTCCTTCTACAGTGGCAAAACTTGTGACATTCAGGCTTCCATCTACGGTCGTATTACTACCGATATTTAGTGCAGAGGTAGCATTCAGGATTCCATCAATCCGTACATCACCCCTGAATCGGGCGCCACTGCCTGTGGCACCCACATCCAGCAGGTAAGTGGACCCTGGCAATACACTACCGCCGATCGCCAATCCATAAAACATATAGTTATATCCCAAAAGGTTTTCAAAAGCATAATCAGGTGTGGAGCTGCCAATACCCACATTGCCGGATAAATATGTACCGCCACTTACATGCAGGGTCTGCAGGGGATTGATGGTGCCAATACCCACCTGCCCGGTACTGTCAATGGTCATGCGACGGGTATTATTGGTAAAAAAACCTAAGCCATTTCTACCGGCAGAACCCGTAAGAAAACTACGCACAATGCCAACTTTTTTGTCGCTGCCAAAATACAGGGAACTTCTGTCCAGAGATCACTGGTTACTATTGGCCTGATCCACCATGATGCTGCTGTCTACCGAAAGGCGCACAACAGGTGATGAAGTGCCAATGCCTACATTACCGGTATTATTGTTATATATATTATCGCTAATGACATTCCACTTGCTGCCTCCTCCTCCTCCACTCAGATCCACCCACGCAGCGCCATTATAAAACCAAAATGAGCTGGTAGTATTATCAAATACCAATAACCCTTTAAATGGGCCGGGAATAGCAGTTCTTTCTCCTGTACTCATTCGTGGAATGAGCAACCCTTTTGTGGTGCTTTGAATATCCATGATGGCGCTGCCATCAGCACTGGCACCAGTTCCATTTACCGAAACACCGCTTCCATTATCTGTAACCATGCTGTTTTGTAACCCCCATTGACCAATGAATTTAGGCAGCCGGTTATTAGTTCCGGTTGCAATGCCACTATGAGTAATATTGATCCACTGCACCCCATTATAATACTGAAAACTGTTAGTAGTTATATTAAACACCATCAACCCCTGCGCAGGAGCCGGGATGGCAGTTTTTTCCGCTTCCGTCATTCTGGGTATCAGCATACCCTTCACAGTGCTGGAAACATCTAATTGTGCAGAAGCATTGGGTGTGGCAGTACCTATACCTATGCTTTGTGCAATCGTTTTAAGCTGCAAACCACCTAAAACAAACACTGATATTAGCAGAAATGATTTTCTCATATAATGTTATTTTACTTGCAACGTAAAGTTGATACTTTGACCAAAGCCATACAATACCTCAATGATGTGTCACCTGATCAGGGTAGATGAAAGAAAATTGAACCAGATGCAGAAGTGAAGATTGGCACTATTTAACCCATGCCAGTTTCTGGCCCGCACTTATACACTCCTCTGTCTGCGACCCCATATATGGTTTACAATTGATGGGTTTGATACTGGCAAGAAGAACATTGGTTCTGATTTCGCAATGTAGATCAGGAATTCGGGAAAGAGATACCTGTATTCTGCCTGAAGCCTATACGATTCTATCCCGAAGGGCAAGCGAAACTGCTTCGGTGCCGGAGTGCACATGCAGTTTGGCATAGATGCTTCTTATATGAGATTTAATTGTGTCTCTGGCGACACAAAGTTCCGCTGCGATCAGTTTGTAGCTCATTCCTTCCACAAGATGCTGCAACACCTTTTTTTCCTGTGCAGTAAGATTGTACTCATTGGTGGGCGCAACTGGCTGTAAATTAGTTTTGAACAGTTCCAACACCTTTCTTGCAATACCCGGAGTCATAGGGGAGCCGCCGGATCGTACATCTCTGATAGCTTCCAGGTAGCCATCTGGAGTGGTGGATTTTAAAATATAACCAGAAGCACCGGCACAGATAGCCTTGAAAATATAATCATCGTCAGCAAAAACTGTTTGTATGAGTGTACTGATATCCGGAAAATTCTGTCTTATGAGTTTGGTCGCCTCAATCCCGTTCATTCCCGGCATTTCAATATCCATCAGTACAACATCACAGGGCGATAACTCCAGGTTGGCCAGCAACTGACGGCAATCGGGATAGGCCCCGCTACAGGTAAATCCTTCGGCGTTATTCAGCAGGAGTTCAAATGTTTCCCGCAGGTGTTTGTTGTCTTCAAAAACTACTACTCTGATCAAGTATAATTAATTTTACACAAAATTGGCACTAAATCGTCATTTACCAATAGCGAAATGGGGTGAGTTTATACAAGTTTCTCATTAATTGCCTTGCTAACAGCCTCTATTTGTGAGCGAACATGGAGCTTATCATAAATGCGTTTGATATGAGTACGGACCGTATCAATACTGATGCCAAGCTCCGCAGCGATCATTTTGAAACTATTACCTTTCGATAACAGCTGCAACGTTTCCTTTTCACGGGCCGTAAGCTGGTAATCATTTTCTGCCACCGGTTGTAAAGGTTGCTGCATATTGGTAATCACCATTCTGGCTATAGAGGGACTCATAGGTGCGCCGCCATCTAATACTTCTCTTATAGCATGGATCAATTTATCTGATACATACTTCTTCAACAGGTACCCATTTGCCCCGGCATACATGGCTTCAAATACATGTACATTATCATCAAACACAGTCAGCATAATGATCTGTACCTGCTTATCAAACGTTCTTATCTTTTTAACCGCCTCTATACCATTGATGCCTGGCATATCGATATCCATCAGTACCACATCTGGCTTTTCCTCTGTTAATTGTTCTGTTACCTGCATGCAGTCCGGGTAGCTGGCAATGACTACATAATCACCCGTAAGTGACAGCAGGCTGCTAAGACTTTCCCGCAAATGGGCATTGTCTTCATATATAATAATTGTTACTGGCATAAGGGTTCGTTTAGTTGGCGGCTTGTACTTGCAACTTAGGGTTATTTTTTGATGTAGGCCATACCCCAATCAGGGTACAGGTAGCTCAAGTGAAATGGAAGTTCCTGTGTTTGGCAATGACTCTATCCGGATAGTTGCCCCCATTTCCTCAGAACGGCTGCGCATATTCTTCAGGCCATTACCAGAGTTTACCCGCATAGTGTCAAATCCGTTCCCATTATCGGTGATCATCATTTTAAGCATATGATCAGTCCGTCGAAGTAAGATATTTACTTCCGTAGAACCACTGTACTTCACAATATTATTCACTGCTTCTTTGAATATCATATAAATATCTTTGCGCTGCTCCAGGTTCAGGTAAGTGTTTTCCAATAGGCCTTCTTCAGTAAAGTAATAATTGATCCGGGCCGGTTCCAGTATTTCTGCGGCGAACTCTTTCATGCGAAGTATCACTTTCTCAAAGTTATCATTGACAGGGTTGATCGCCCATACCATATCACTCATGCTCTCCATCATCCTTCCTGAATGGTCTTTTATTTTTTGAAAATATAGTTTGAGCTTCTCCTGGTCCTGCCTTTCCTCCATTGCCACTGTGCTGATGATATTGATGCTGGTAAGGGTAGAGCCCATTTCGTCATGCAGGTCGCGGGCTATCTTAGCTCTCAGTTTTTCCTCGGTCAGATGTTTGGTAATCCGTTCCGAACAAATAGCGGCTATCTTTTTCAGCACCCGCAAATGATAGGCCGAATAGAACTTCCGTTGAGGGTGTTCTGAATCTATTACAGCAAATACCTTCCCATCCACCAGTACAGGTACAGCGATCTCTGATAACCGTCTTTCATCATCTACAATATACCGCGGGTCTTTGGATGTGTCTTTTACAATAACTGACCTGCCGTTTTGCGCCACTGCCCCTACTATTCCTTTCCCCACTGGTATCTCAATTACATTTACGATCTCCCGCCGATGGGGATTCTTGGGGCCATATGCGGCTACCTGCAACAATACATTCCTGCTTTCATTGCGCTGGTAAATAACACAATCAGTAAACCCCAGCTTCTCAATGCAATTCTTTGCTGTATCCCAAAATATATCCTCCGTGGTATTCTGTCCATATAAAGAAGTAGCAAAGGCATTGATAATTCTCTCGACCCGTAGTTTTGTTTGCAGTGAACGGATAAATAGCCAAATAGAAAAAGCAGACAATATTACAGCCAGCAAAATGAACCACCAGCTACGCCAAAACGGTGGCACCACACTAAAAGGAAAAGCTGCTGTTTCACCGGCCACAGTACCATTGCTGGTTCGTGCCCTTACACGAAACTGATATTTACCCGATGGCAGATTTTGGTAAGAAACTTTGTAGCTCAGGCCAGCCTGCTTCCAATCTTTATCATAACCTTCCATTTTATACTCATATATTATACCAGCAGTATTTCCATAATAAAGACCTGCAAACTCGTAAGCCACCGCATTAGAGTTGAAAGGAAGTCTGTACCCCCTGGTTTCTATTTCATCATGCTTTACAGCCACGCCATTAATGCTGATACCGGTTATAGCAACCGGGAAATATAGTGCCGTATCAGGGACCGGACGGGAATAAAAAAACAAACCTCCGCCTGCCCCTGCCAGCAACTCTTTTTTTTCAGTATTAAAGAATATATCATGCGGATTACGGCTGTCTGATCCGTAAGCAGAAAAATTGAAACTGTTATCCTCGTTCAGGTTATACAACAATTGTCCGTTGATACTGATTGCAGAAATACCCCTGTTGGTCAATAACCATAAGGTAGTATCGCTATCACTACAGATTGAAATGACATTATTACTGCTTAGTCCGTTTTTCATACTAAACCGGGTAAAGGATTTTTCAAACTCCTGCCCGGGGTTATACCGGTACACACCACCAGCATGTGTGGCCAGCCATATATTTCCGCTCGCATCTTTTGTCATACTATTCACCAGGATCAATTGTGAATAGTCGTTTGCTTTTATTGTTTCGTAATAATTAACTCTTCTCCCGCTGGGAATATGATATACCGATACCAGATCGCCAAATGTGCCGATCACTACTGTATTATTTTTTGTATCCGCACTTAAACCCGTCGCCGTTCTAAACCTGTTAAAAGAGGTATCCTTCAGGGCTGCAAACCGCTTTTCTGTTGTTTTATAATAAAAGACTCCCTGGTTAAAAGAAGCAAACCAATAATTCCCCTCCTCATCATGAAGCATATCCCGGAATACGATCTCTTCTCCATTATTAGGTGTGGGAAACAATTCGAATTGCTCGTTTGCCCGGTTATACCGGTATATATTAGTCCCGGTAAGCAACCATAGTCCGTTATTATTATCTTTTTTAATACCGGTACACATAGAGAATTTATTTCCGGCAGCATCAGTATTTACTTTTTTGATTTCACCTGTTTTCCCATTTATTATAAATACCATAGCCGGATCAACAGCACATACAAAATAGCAGCCGCTTAGGGCATCATAATACACACCTCCCATTCGGTTCGATCCTTCTTTATCAGAAACAGGAAGCAGGGGCAAAAATGCGGCTGGATTGTCGCGGGAATTATAAATTGATATTCCGTTTGCGGTCGCTACCCACCGTATAAACTGGTCATCTTCATATACAAAATTCACTCCGCCAGGTAATAATGAGCCTGCTAACTGGGGTATGTTTTTTTCTAGACTTATCTTTTTCCGGTCATCACTGATTTTAAGCAACCCATCCTGTGAACCCATCCAAATTTCATTGCTACCCGGCAATCTGAATTGTGTGGAAGGGTATGGGGCTGTCTCTGCTTTTTTTTCTGCATATACACCTGTTTGCTCATCATATTCAAATATTAATCCTCTTTCCACCGAAAGGAAGACCTTTTTCCCCGTTGCATCATAGCGGAGGTCTCTTATCTCGCCATAATAGCCTCCGCCCAGATACCGGAACTC
>CALSAT010000053.1:0-14039 GCA_943372905.1 Bacteroides fragilis
TGCTACTATTGCGGATAACGTGGGTGATAACGTGGGAGACGTGGCCGGTATGGGCGCCGACCTGTTCGGTTCTTATGTGGCCACCGTGCTGGCAACGATCGTACTCGGTCAGCAAACGCTTATTCTTTCTCCGGATGAAACCCTCGGTGGTTTCTCCCCCATTATATTACCCATGCTCATCGCCGGTGTGGGCATCCTGTTCTCCATCATCGGTACGCTGTTCGTTCGCATCAGCGAATCAGCAGGCGTTAGCACGGATAATGTGCAGAAGGCCCTGAACATGGGCAACTGGGGCTCTATCATCCTTACGGCTATTGCCGCTGCGGGACTGGTCTATTTTATTTTACCGGAAGCGATGGAACTCCGCGGGGTCATCTTTACCAAGTGGGGTGTGCTGGGTGCTATTGGAGTAGGCTTACTGGTAGGTGCATTAATGAGCATCATCACCGAATATTATACGGCTATGGGCAAAGGCCCGGTAAAGTCCATCATACGCCAGTCTTCTACCGGTCATGCCACTAACGTAATTGGTGGGTTGGCTGTAGGTATGGAGTCCACCTTCTTACCTATCCTGGTATTGGCTGGTGGTATCTGGGGTTCTTACCAGTTTGCCGGTCTGTATGGTGTGGCCATAGCCGCTGCGGGTATGATGGCCACCACGGCCATGCAGTTAGCGATCGATGCCTTCGGTCCTATTGCAGATAATGCCGGTGGTATTGCAGAGATGAGTGAATTGCCAAAAGATGTCAGGGAAAAAACAGACGTACTGGATGCTGTGGGTAATACTACCGCTGCCACGGGTAAAGGTTTTGCGATCGCCTCTGCTGCGTTAACAGCGCTGGCGTTGTTTGCTGCCTTTGTGGGTGTGGCCATGCCGGACAACCAGCATATTGATATTTATAAAGCGGATGTGCTTGCCAGCTTATTTGTGGGTGCGATGATACCTTTTATCTTCTCCTCCCTGGCCATCCGTGCCGTGGGACAGGCTGCTATGGCAATGGTGGAAGAAGTGCGCCGCCAGTTCCGTACCATTCCGGGCATTATGGAAGGTACGGGCAAGCCGGAGTATGATAAATGTGTGGCTATTTCCACGCAGGCTTCTATCAGAAAGATGTTGCTGCCCGGCGCTATCACTATTATATCACCCTTGGTGATCGGTTTCCTCATGGGCCCTGAATCATTAGGTGGTTTCCTGGCTGGTGCTACGGTAAGTGGTGTGCTGATGGGTATGTTCCAGAACAATGCCGGTGGCGCCTGGGACAATGCGAAGAAATCATTTGAGAAAGGTGTGGAGATAAACGGTGAGATGTTCTATAAAAAATCAGAACCACACAAAGCATCTGTAACGGGTGATACAGTGGGTGATCCTTTTAAAGATACCTCTGGTCCATCGATGAATATTTTGATAAAATTAATGTCGATTGTATCTTTGGTCATCGCTCCTACGCTGGCACAGATGTATAGCAAGAAAGTGGATACACCTGTTGCACCAACACCGCCAACCGGAGAAAAGAGAATAGAAATGAAGTCTGAACCGGTGGCAAAGATCAACACGAATAACACTGTTCAGTATCAATAGTAAATTGGCTGCGGCCGTTTACCAGTTAAAAGCTTAATCAGAACCATTACTAAGTCCCGCTGTTTCTACAGGGGGGCTTATTTTTTTGGGGCATACCTGGTGGGGATACAAATAATACAGGCACACGGATGGGACGGGTTGGATGGATGAACACGGATTATTTTGATAAATCAAAATCCAGATAAATACATTTTGCACACGGATGGGACGGATTGGACGGATAAAAAACGGATTAATACTGCTTTGCAGTATAAGGATTTACAAACCTATCTTTATTTTAGAAGCGTTTAAGGGTTATCAATCCAGTTTATCCCGCCAAAGGCGGAATAAATAATCCGTGTTCATCCATCCAATCCGTGTAATCCGTGTGCTTGTATTAAATCCGTGTGCCTGTATTTTGTTGCGCTGGTATTGATCTTAGAAGGCTGCCAGTCGGCAATAATTTAGTTAGCGCAGATGATCACTGGTATTACAACTTCAGCAAGCCCAGCTTATTCATCGTACTCACCGGTTTATTATCCCAGAATAATTCAAAGTCTTCCAGCCCGGCGGCTTCGTAGTGGTCCTTTATCTCCTGCAGGGTCATTGTTTTTGTATGGTGTATGGAAAGCTGCGGCAGCAGTTGTATCAGCCAGTCGCCCTGTGCTTTGGGAAAGGATAATTGCACCGTTTGCTTCCGGGTGGCAAAATTCACACTCACCATCTCCCGGCTGTTGCCTTTTTTAGATTGGATAAAATAAGCAGCGGTGGTTTGCCTGCCCAGCCAGATGATCTTCGCTGTTGGTTTGAATAATAATGATTCATCATCCGCCAGCGACTTCAGGATATACTCCGGCGGCACGGTGGTTTTAGGCACCGGGAAATCGAACCATTTCTGCAAAGGATCATCCAGCCCTATGTTGTGCATATAGTTGTACAATGATTTCTTTAATCCAAAACTGAAGCTTTCATGATCTGCCCCGGTGGGATCGGTATGTGCAATATCATTATTGGCAAAGCTGCCAATGGTATTGGTTTGTTTTTTTACTTTATACTTTTCAGGATTCAGTCCCACGGGGCTGTGTGCCGTCATGGTGAAGAGGTGCCAGAAGGCGGATTGCAGGATGCCGTTTCGGAACAGTTGCCGCACCATTTCCAGGGAGTCAATGGTTTCCTGTACTGTTTGCGTGGGAAAGCCATACATCAGGTACGCATGCACCATGATGCCTGCTTCGGTAAAGTTGCGGTTCACCCTGGCCACTTGTGCTACGGTGATGCCTTTATCGATCAGTGCCAGCAGCCGGTCAGATGCTACTTCCAGTCCGCCGGACACTGCTATGCAGCCGGATGCTTTCAGCAGCAAACAAAGATCACGGGTAAAGCTTTTCTCGAAGCGTACATTGGTCCACCAGCTTACGGTCATTTTTCTTTTGATGATCTCGATGGCCAATGCCCGCATAAGTGCAGGAGGTGCGGCCTCATCTACAAAATGAAAACCGCTCTCTCCTGTTTGTGCGATGAGCGTTTCCATGCGGTCGCAGAGTAAAGAAGCTGCAACCGGTTCATATAGTTTGATATAGTCTAAGGAAATATCGCAGAAAGTACACTTGCCCCAATAGCAACCGTGCGCCATGGTCAGTTTGTTCCAGCGGCCATCGCTCCACAGGCGGTGCATTGGGTTCACCACTTCAATGGCGGAGATATAGTGGTCCAATAAAAGATCCGAATAATCCGGCGTACCTACCTCTCCCTGTTTATAATCGGTGCAGGCTTCGTTATTGTAGTAAACTACTTGTCCGTCCTTTAACGTGAAGGTGCGTTTCAGTTCCTCCACGGTCTTTTTACCTTCTATATGTGCCACCAGGTTTTCCAATGGCGCTTCGCCATCATCCAGTGTTATAAAATCAAAGAATTCAAACACACGGGTATCGGATAAAGAACGGAGCTCAGTATTGGGAAAGCCCCCGCCCATCGTCACCTTCACCGATGGATAGTGTTGCTTTATCCATTGCGCACAGCGAAAGGCCGCATACAGGTTGCCCGGAAACGGTACCGAGATAGCCACCAGTTTTGGCTGCACCAGCGCCATACGTTGTTGTAAGATATCGAGCAGTATTGTATCTATATAAGTGTATGGCTGTTGCAAAGCAGTGTACAGTTCATCAAAGCTGCTGGCTGAGCGGCCGAGTTTTTCCGCATAGCGGCTGAAACCAAAATGTTCATCCACACATTCTTTAATAAGGTCCGACAGGTCTTCCAAAAACAACGTGGCGATATGCTTCGCTTTGTCCTGTATGCCCATGCTGCCAAAGGCCCAGGTAAGATCATCTGTCTGTGCAAAGCGGGAAGCTTCGGGTAAATAATTCCGGCCAGCGATCAAATAAGCCAGTGAAGGATCTTTTCCCTGCAGGAAGAGCACCACCCGGTCGATGTATTGTATGTATTCATCGCGGAAGGCCACTATACGGGCAGCGTTATCGGAGAGTTCCTTACTGGTATTTATCAGGGTAAAGAGTTTTTCCAATCCCTGCCTGCTGAAAAGCGCCGTGGTGACCTCTATGCCGAGGTCTGCCTGAAAAGAAGAGATGCCTTTGGTATTTAAAAAACCTTTCAGGTAGGCGGTGGCCGGATACGGTGTATTCAGTTGAGTAAAAGGCGGTGTGAGTAAGAAAACGGTTGACGCCAAATCAGTTAGGTTTAGGCAGCAAAACTATTCATAATATAGTTACCAGTATCGTGTAACGTATTTCCGGGCCAGCCGTCTCATCGTTAATCAGTGTTAAAAAAAGGTAAATAAGGTTACAGGGTTTTGGTCATACGAAAATAGTCGTATATTCGGCCTATAAATCAGATATCATGTCAGCACCCAAATTATTAAAGCCAACAGAAAGTGAACTGGAGATATTGCAGATACTCTGGGCCAAAGGCATTGCCACCGTACGGGAAGTGCATGAAGAACTGGCAAAGACCAAAGAAGCGGGCTACACCACTACCCTGAAGCTGATGCAGATCATGAATGAAAAAGGGATCGTAAAGAGAGATGATTCTATGCGTACCCATGTGTACCAGGCAGCGGTGAACAAGGAAAAGACACAAAAACATTTATTGGGGAAAATGATAGACAACTTGTTTGGCGGCTCCCCCACCCAACTGGTGATACAGGCCCTGGGTGATGAAAGCCACAAAGCAAGCAAAGAAGAACTGGAAAAAATTCAGGCATTACTGGATAGTTTAAAAAAGTAAACCAATGACCGGCCAGGCTAACTTTCTGCAATCACTCGGATGGGCTGTGCTGAACAGCCTCTGGCAACTGGCACTCCTGTGGGTGCTCTACCAGGTATTGACAGGGATCTTCAAAAAGATAAGTCCCGCCACTAAAAGCCTGCTGGCCGCCGGACTGCTGATATCCGGGTTTGCCTGGTTCCTTTACACTTTCGTTACTGTATTAATTGCCGGCCCGGTACACACTGACGCCATCACCGCAGGCATCGTAGCGGCCAGTGCTGATAATGAACTGAGTGCCTGGCTGCAACAGTCATTGCCCGTAGCTTCTGTTATCTATCTTATCCTTCTTTTATTACCGGTGCTCCGCTTTATGCGCAATTACCGTTACGTACAGGTGATCCGCCAATACGGCCGTTCGAAACTGCAGGTGGACTGGAGAATGTTTGTGCAGCGGACCGCCGCACAAATGGGCATCCGGAAAAAAGTAAATGCGTGGGTGTCTGAGCTGGTGTCCTCCCCTGGTACCATCGGTTTTCTGAAACCGGTGATACTGGTGCCGCTGGCCGCTATCAATCACCTGAGCCCGCAACAACTGGAAGCCGTGCTGCTGCATGAACTGTCTCACATCAAACGCAGTGATTACCTGGTCAATCTCATTATCAATTTCATACAGACAATTCTTTATTTCAATCCTTTTGTAAAAGCATTTGTGAAGATCGTGGAGCGGGAACGGGAAAAAAGCTGTGATGAAATGGTATTGCAGTTCCAGTATGATTCTCACGACTACGCCTCTGCCCTGCTGACGCTTGAAAAAGCCAGCCAGGTGCAAAAGCCTTTTGCTATGGCTGCGGCAGGAAAAAAGAATGACCTGTTGCACCGCATCGAAACGATCATGGGCGTACAACCGAAGCCATCTCTTTCTTTTAATAAACTCGCAGGTCTTTTTGCCGGATTGCTTTGTATTATTGCCCTGAATGCCCTGCTCATCATCACCCGACCGGAGGGTGGCCAATCACCAGCAGCCTTTACCCGGCTGGCCTCTCCGCTCAGCCTGTTTTCTGAAGAACCGCTGGCCATTGTATCTGAAACAACTCCTGCAACCATAGATAACAAACCTGAAATTGAGATCAGCAGCGAATCAACAGAAGTGTACAGTGGCACCGAAGTTCCTGACCCTGCTGAAATCGAGGTCAATATCGACCCCGTAGTGATCAATCCCGGTATCATCAATGCCAGTCTTGATATGGCAATGCAAACCCCTCTGCTTAACAAAGAGCAGGAGCGGCAGGTAATGGAAGCTATTGCCGCTTCCAAAAAAGTACTGGAAGAGGTGCAATGGAAAACGGTGGAGAAAGAAATAGCGGATGTGTTCAGCCGCCAGGAAAAAGAACGACTGAAATCAACCTATGAAAAGGAACTGAACAAGATGGACTGGAAGCTTTGGGAAACCAAACTGCGCCAGGCCTATGATAAAGTGAACTGGGAAAAAGTGAACGAACAATTAACTAATGCGGTGGCAATGGTGCGAATGGACAGCCTGCACCGGGTATATTCCGATGCCATCAGCAAGATCGATATGGCTACTTCAGAAATGGCCCTCTACAATCAGTCAGGTATCCCCGACTCTGACATTACCTTAAAGGAACTGGAGCAAAAGAGACAGGAACTGCTGAACAGGAATCAATACCTGAAAGGGGTAAAAACAAGGAAGATCGTTCGGCTTTAATACCCACTTGCAACACTTAACAAAGGCCTAATATCATTATTTCCAGAAGACAAATTTGAGAAAAAAAGAGAACTGTTGCTGGTGCGGTATTCGATGAGCTGGTATCCAACATCCATACCATTTACTTCCTGAAAGGCTCCACCAGTTAGTTCAGATCCGGGGGCCACCACAAATCTGAATTTGCGCATAGGCCATGTTAAGTCTTGTGAACTGCCATCACCTGTTGCCGTAATTGACCTTACTTTAGAAATATAAGACTTCTCATTCAATAGCTCAGGATGCGGCCCTGGTCAATACCCTTGAATATTGACTGTTCGGGTTCAGGAAAAATAGTTTTGGTTTTCCTTTTTAATTTTTAGATTTAAGTATCATTTACCCGGAAGGGCCCTTTCGGTTCTCTCCCAGTCTATCCATCCCCTTTATTATGAAGCAACTGGTTTTCTTTATATAAAAGAAGAGAAGCCAGTCTATTAAATTAATAAGAAACGGAAAGCTGACAAAAGGCCCTGGCCTTACACGTACCGCTTGAGAATGGCCATTATTATTTAACCAACACTAACCACAACCAATGAAGAAAACATTCTCCACGATCAAAAAGACCTTTGCGCTGCTTACTATTTGTTTTGTTTCGCTGGCCCTCTCCTCATTCAATTCGCAGGAACATAAACTGCTGGGCGATAGAGGGATGTCGAGGGTGAAGATACCCAGAAACATCAACTTTCCTTTTGATCTCATCCGCTGGGAAAAGGTTCCCTCGTATGAGAATTACTCTTCTAATTGGTTAGCTGCCAAGATGCTGGCAGTAGGCTATAATACCAATAATGATGGTGATTACAGCCTTCTTTCCACCTGCCAGGATAATTGCTACGATCCTTTTACCTTTCGCCAGAAAGATGGTAATAAAGCTAATTTTATAGAAGCCCTTTCCCCGGATTATAAAATGTCGATCCCTGCTTCGCTTGGAAATAATCCAGCCTATTTCTCATTTGGTGATCTTGTGGCCCTGTATGGCGATTTTCGTCGTACTGTCTTTTGTACAGATGGTACCTGTAATCTGAGCAGCCAGAATAATGTAGATATTGCTTTTGAAGGCAGGCTCGTTAATGTATCCTGTCCTCCTCCGATAAAAACAGACGAATATCTTCAACGGATAGCATTTGGATTATGGCCTCCTTATGGAACATTTGGAAATATATTAAAACCCACGGTTGGTGAAACTGATTATGACAAGGCGGCCTGGTGGGGAGATGAAATGATGCGGCTGGCCAACGTGAATGAAACGCATTTCTCTGATGTGGCCGTTGCCTGGTATGTGGGCATGCACCGGCTGGCCCTGCTTTATGTAAACAAGGCCAGGACAGACCCGAAATTCTGGGTGAATGCAATGCACTACGAAGCCAGTGCCCTTCATTGCCTTACGGACCTGTTTTGCCTGGGGCATGTAGTTACATCCAGGGATGAGAGTTCCTTCGGCACCATGAAATCAGACGGTTTACTGGATAATATCTCTTACCGCTGGATGGAAAATGTGATAAAAATGGGTGGAGGCAACAGGGATGCCGCAAGAGGAAAAATAACATTGGCCGCTAATTCCCCTATTATCGCAGATGCAAACAACAAGGCCTATGATTTTATGCCCAGTTATTTCACAAAGAATTTTAGTACCTACGCAACCTGGGCAAAAGATGAACATACGTACCATGATAAATACAATAATGGCGGGGCCATTGTTAATAATTTAAATGGAAACAGGTTTCAGATCTTTGGAGATGGCAAACTGCATTTGCTACAGGATGGAAAATCCCGGGGCATTATCGAAGATGCTGTTACCGCATCTGTTCAATCCTTATTCACCGCCTACGATGACTTAGATAAAAACGGGGGGAAGATAAATCCAATTGCCAAGGCGGGCTCCGGGTATTTCGAAGCATTGACTTACATACCTGTCTTCATTGAAACATTAATTGATGATCCAGATTTCAAAAGATGGACCACGTATGCAGATTATGTGGAAACAATGACCGGGAAAAGAAATCCGCTGCCCCATAATTGTAAAATTCAACTGTTAGATGGCGAAAATGATCTGCTAATTTCGGGTCAAAACGGAAGAAGTGGTTGTAGCTTTTTTCCACAAATTGGCAACCAGGTGTGGACGTACGAAAACCTGGATGAATCTACGTACACAGATGGCACCCCCATTCCACAAGTACAGGACCCTGCCGAATGGTCTCAATTAACTACCGGTGCCTGGTGTTATATCACCACCCCAGATGACCCAGACGGAGAAAACTATAGTGCTGTGTATGGTAAGCTATATAATTGGTATGCGGTGGCCGGCATCTGGAACGAGGAATCTAAAACAAATCCCGCCAAAAGAAAACAATTAGCCCCTGACGGATGGCATGTGCCCACTGATGATGAATGGTCGGTGTTGGAAAACTATTTAGGAAGCAATTCAGCTTCGAATGCATTAAAAGAAGCAGGAAGAGAATACTGGGCAGGCAATAATGCAGGAACCAATAGCACCGGTTTCACAGCCCTGCCGGGCGGCGTCCGTAATCCTGATGGTAAGTTCGCCCAGGATAGAAACAGTGGCTTCTGGTGGAGTAGTTCAGAGAACGGTACAAAATATGCCTGGAACCGTTGGTTGTCTACTCTAAACGACTGGGTCGGCAGAGTACAGAACGTAGATAAACGGGTGGGTATTTCTGTTCGTTGCATAAAGAATCAATAAATGATATCTTTTACCATCACCCAATAGCCGGGATCCTGTATTGTACATGAGATTCCGGCTATCTTACCAACACACAGCGTCTTCCTTATGAATTATTGGTAAATAAGAAAAAGGAAAGCAATTCCAATCTGAAACAATTATTAATTCTTAATTACTAATTATTAATTAGAACCCTTACCAGCACCTCGGGCACTTACCACTATACTTATTCCCCAGCAGAAAGCCCACCATTATTTCATGAGTGCCCCGGCTTACGGTATTCAATGCAGTAGTGGTAAAATCATACGCATACCCGATATTCATGGTATTGCCGATGTTCAATCCTCCCATAGCGGCATAGCCATTCTCGTACCGGTAGCTGCCACCCAGCCAGAGAAGATCACGGTACTGCAATTTCAGATTAGCCTCCGGTTGAAAACTGGTTTCCGATGATCCCTTGATATATTTTACCATAATGGAAGGGATCGCATTGATATCCTCTCCCAGCAGGAAACGATAGCCTGCGGTAAGAAACATGTGCGGTACTAATCTTCCTTTGGTAAGGAAGGCTGCATCATCTGTAAATACCAGCTTCTGCGGTATGATCTGCTGGGCAGATAAACCGATAAAATAACTTTTGGAATAGAGCCACAACCCGAAACCTATATCCGGGCGGATCTTATTCAGTTCACCACTCAGTGATACACCAGTGGCGGGATCAAAAGGATCACCATTGCCGGTGAAATCCTGCTTGGTCCTGTCGATGCTAACATTGGTGATACCGGCAGAAAAGCCCGCCGCCAGGTTGGTGGTGGGTGTCAATCCCAAATGATACGCATAGGTGGCATTCGCTGTAAAGCGGTTGAAGCTGCCTGTCTTATCATTAACGATCGTCATGCCAATACCATGATGCGGCTCGGCAGCCGTATAGTTTTCCCAGTAGTACTTACCGCGGGGGTTCTGCCCCGGCACTTCATACGAGGTAGCGGAAGTACGGTAATCGTTTTTACCGATGGGAGCATGTATCGACAGGTACATGGTCTTGGGAGCGCCATTGAGCCCCACCCACTGATCACGGACACTCATCTTTACATCGGTATAATTCTCCACGCCGGTCAGTGCCGGGTTCAGGATGTACTGGTTAAGGATGTACTGCGTGTAATGTGGCCGCTGCTGCGCCATCAATTGCATACTACCCATTAACCCTAACAGAAAAAATAGTTTACGTTTCATATCAGTTCAATTTCACTTAACGGATTACGTCAACATAGCCAGACATTAATTTCCTTCCATTCTTCGGATTCACGATATAGTAATAAGTACCTACAGGTACCGGTTGTCCTTTCACTGTTCCATCCCACGGTACATTATAACCATCAGAATGGAAGATGAGTTGTCCGTAGCGGTTATAAATATCTACGGTGGAGCCGGGATAGGTATTCAGGTAAGGGATCTCCCACCTGTCATGCACCCCATCACCATTCGGACTGAAAATATTCGGGATGGAAGGGAACTTCAGTACTTTAATGAATACCTGGTCATCTTCCTTGCAACCACCACGGGCGGTTACGGTCAGCGTTAAGGTGATATCATCAATACCATTTACGGACGGGTTCTTCACCGCATTGCTGCCCGCAAAATAACCCGTTAAGGCTGGTGTCCATAAATAAGTAAGATCATTGCCGGTCACGGTTGGCTCCAGTACTATTTGTCCGCCTTCCAGCATGATCCTGTCAGGACCTGCATCTACCACCGGGTACGGATGCACCGTAACCGGTAAGGTAAAGGTGGTACTGCGGCATCCATGACTGTTCACGGTAAACAAGGACACATTATAGGTTCTCGGTGTGCTGAAGTTATAGTTCACCACTACCGGAGTGTTCCTTACATTACCATCATCCATGTTCCAGCTCCACTGAACGGTGGTGCCATCTTCAGGATCACTGTTGTCTGTAAATGTGAAAGTTCCTGCACCTACACATACTTCCGTTTTATCCACCGTGAAAGAACCGGTTGGCTGCGGATGAATAGTGTTCAGCAAAATAGTAGTGTCGTGCACACAACCGGCGCCGCTGGTTATCTGCAGGTTCACATTGAAGGGGCCAACACTATTATAAATATGAGAAGGTGATGAATTGGTAGAGGTATTTAAAGCGCCGCTGGCAGGATCACCAAAATTCCAGAGATACGTAAAGCTGGCACTGGTGCCATCGGCAATAGTGGAAGGCGCACTGTTAAAGGCAACCGTGGCGGCTGGCAAACAAGAGCTGGCCGGCATGGTAAAGTTGGGCCTTGGTATCGGGTTCACAAATACCGGTGTACTGCGCACAGTACTGCGGCAGCCATTGCTGGTGGTCACTGATAATGTTACCGTATAAGTTCCCCAACCGCTGAACAGGTGTGTTGGGTTTTGCAGTGTGGATGTATTGGCGGCACCACTGGCAGGGTCACCAAAGTTCCAGGTCCAGCCGGTAATAGTACCGGATGCTGCCGGAATGGTAGAACTGGTGCTGTTGAAGCTTACGGGGCTTCCTTCACAATTCAACGTGGAATAAGTGAACTGTGCGGAAGCGCTGTCTAATACAGTAATTGGTTTCGATAATGTATCCACACAACCGCCTGCGGAGGAAGTAAAGGTGTATTTGATGAGGTAGGTACCCGGTCCTACCGAAGCAGGATTGAATGTACCGGTACCGTTCACTCCCGGACCGGAGAAGACACCGGTGCCCGGCACCCCTCCTATCTCACTGGCCTGTGTTATCTGGAAAGGCGCAGCATCGAGGCACACATTGGGCATATTATTAAACTGTACCAGCGGCGCTGCATTCACTGTGATCGTTCTCAGCCTGTCATTCACACAAGTGGCACCCGAATAAGCCCGGTAGCGGATGGTGAAGTTTCTCGTGAGCGGCGACTGGAAGTTGGGATACTTGTGCTTATATATTTTACCCGGTGTAGGCGTATCATCTGTTTCAAAAGTGCCCGGTGCGCCCACATTATCCCAGTAGATTTCTATTTTGGTCACACTGCCGAAGTTCACCGTAGAAGCATCCCGTATGGAAATAGAATCATTGGCACACATGGTGGCCGGGTTCAGGGCGGTAAAGTCTGATACAGGAATATCTCCGTTCACCACAAAGGGGAATGTATTGGTGCTGGAGCAACCGTTATTAGTGGTAGTGGTCAATGTGATGGTATAGTTGCCAACAGCACTGTACGAGTGCTGCGGATCTTCCAGGGTGGAAGTATTCAATGGACCGCTGCCCGGATCGCCAAAGTTCCATAACCAGCTTACGATAGAACCAGATGCAACAGTGCTGTTATCATAGAACTGCGCAAAAGTATCATCCAGGCAAACCTCCGGCAGTATAGCGTCCGTCACCGGTTTGGGATTTACCGTAACAGTGCGGCTAAGTGTGGGGTTGCTTACACAACCCTTATCATTTGTAACAGATAAGGTAACGGTGTACGCCCCTGCTGCTGCATAGGTATGGGTGGGATTTTGTAAAGTAGAAAGTGGTGATGCATCCCCAAAGTTCCATGTCCAGCCATTTACCGCCCCTACGTTTGGTGCCGACAGATCGGTAAAATTCAGTACTGATGTTTCGCAGGAAGGAGTGCTTACACTAAAGTCCGGAGTGGGCAGTGGGTTCACGATAATGGTTCCGCCATCTCCTGTTTCCACACAAGGGCCGACAGGCGTTACGGTATAGTTGAATGTACCGCTGACAGTTGGGGTACCGGTAATAGTTAATTCGCCTGCGGCAAATGTACCGGTAACGCCGGCCGGTAAACCGGTTACGGTAATATTGGTGGCACTGCCGCTAACGGCATATTTAATAGTTGCAATTGCACTATTGATACAAAGCTCCTGGTTTTCGGTGGCAGGGGCTGTTGATAAACTGATGACTGATTCTGCCGTAACAGTGATGGTGCCGTTAAGCGTGGGATTCACGCAGGGGCCCACTGTTTGAATGGTATAAGGGAAGGTACCAAACACAGTGGGTGTACCGCTGATGGTAACCACACCACCAGCACCCGGAGTAGCAGTAACACCGGCAGGCAAACCTGTTACGGTAGCATCGGTGGCACTGGCCCCCCACTGGTAAGTAATATTGGTAATGGCATGATTGATACAGACGGTTTGTGTGGTGGTGGCGGCAGGAGATGTAAGCGCCAGCGTTGCGTTTGGCGTCACCGTGATCGTACCGGTGGCAGACGTTTGCACACAGGTACCGGTGGTATTAACCGTATAATTAAAAGTACCCGCTACAGTGGGTGATCCGCTGATGGTAAATACCCCTCCTGCAAATGATCCATTAAGGCCGGCAGGCAGTCCCGTAACGGTACCACCTGTTCCCCCACCAGTTATACTATATAATATGGCACTCACTGGTGTATTGATACAAAGGGTTTGTGTATTGTTTGCTGAGTTAAGCACAATAGCAGCATCGGGGTTCACCGTAATCGTTCCGTTCAGCGTATTTGGCAGACAAAGACCAGTAGCCGTAACAGAATAGTTATAGGTGCCCGGTGCAGATGGTGTGCCGGTAATAGTGAAAACGCCTGCACTATAGGTACCTGTTACACCTGCCGGTAAACCGGTGGCCGTGGCATTATTTCCGCCACCGCTGATAGTGTACTGTATATCTGCAATAGCCGTGTTCACACAAACAGATTGTGTGCTGGATCCTGCCGTAAGTGCCAAACCGGTATTTGCATTTACCACTACGTCAACAAAGACATTGGTGTAAGGTCTTACGCATAAAGTGGAACCGGTATTCTTTACCTCCACCAGGTTATAGCGGTAGGTACCC
>CALSAT010000054.1:0-13806 GCA_943372905.1 Bacteroides fragilis
CACATCCACATTACCGGTCTTCATGGCCGGGTAGATCAGTACATTAGGCGAGGAGAAGTCGGCCTTGGCCATGCTGCAGTTACGATTGCACTGTCCGCAGAAGAAACAGGCGCCCCTGTCGGCATCGTTGTGAATAGGTTCTGTCAAAATCGACAGCCGGGAAGGGATCACTTTTACTCCTGCCTGTGTGGCGGCGTTCTTTATAAATAACTCATGCAGCCGGGGCTTTGGTGGTTTTAAGAAAATACCATCGGGATCATTTTCCAACCCTTCATTGGTACCGAAAATACCAATCAGTTTATCCACCCGGTCATAGTAGGGTTTGATGTCTTCATAGCCAATAGGCCAGTCCTCTCCGAGGCCATCAATACTTTTTCGCTTAAAATCTTTGGGGCCAAACCTGAGGGAGATGCGACCCCAGTGATTGGTACGCCCACCCAGCATACGGGCCCGCCACCACATCCAGTCGGTACCTGTTTCTTTGGTGAAGGGCTCGCCTTCCACCGACCAGCCACCATAGCAGGCATCAAAATCTCCAAAGGGCCTTATCTTGGTGCTGGCACCCCGCCGCGGCGATTCCCAGGGATTTTTTAACTGGGTAATGTTCTTTTGGGGGTCGTACATATAGCCTGCTTCTATGATACAGACCTTTAAACCGGCTTTTGCAAGTGTATAAGCGGCCATGCCGCCACCTGCTCCTGAACCAACGATAACAACATCGTATTTCTTAGCATTTTTCTTTATCTGGATATCTCCCATAAGTAGTTGAATAGGAAGTCAATTTACAGGAAACATTCCGGGTTTTATTATTTCAGGGGCAAAAAATCTGCACATATTCATTGCGGCACTGCAACTATTAATAATATGCTGCATCATTAGGCTGGTTAACAGAAATGACTTATCATTATCCCCTAAAATTGAAGCATGAAAAGAAGTTTTTTAATTATGGCAATGGCCCTTTGCCTTTCAGCAGTAAATGCCCAACCAAATGAAGGCCCAGATTGGACTGGGAAAGTGTATGTGATAGGTAAGATCTATCCCGGTTTTTATGTGACCAACGCCAATGATACCGTGTATGGTTATTTCCAGCATGGGACACAGGCAGGTAATCAGAAGAAATGTTCTTTCTATACCAACGAAATGGACAGAAAACCCACTAATGAATTCAAACCAGACGATATTAAAAGTTACAAAGTAGGAGATAAGCTTTACCGCTCTATTAACTTTAGCGGAGGCCTTAATAATAAAGCCCTCCGCTTCAACCTGGTAACAAAAGACGGTGGCATCACTGAATATGTTTTTTATTCAGAAGATGGCAATGCTACTCCCGAACCTGTTTTTCACAAGCCCAATGACCCCAGCAATAATAAGCCACAGCAGATGGGCTATTTCGCATTAGGGTTTGCCAAAAAAGTAGCTGAATATGTCTCCGACTACCCTGCACTGGCTGCCAAAGTATCCGGTAAAGAAAAGGGATATGGCATGCTGAACCTGCTGGCCATTTTTGATGAGTATAATGCCTGGTATGCGGCGAAAAAGAAGTAGAGAGAGCTTGACAGGTTGATATGTTTAAAAGTAAATACAATAAATGATGCTGAAAAGAATAACAACTTTATATATAGGGTTCGCCATTGCCTTGAGCAGCGCTGCACAAACCATTGAATTCATTGAGCCCCGCAACATACAGAATGTGCCCGAGGCTGAATTTTCCACTTACAAAGTAGGTGATAATTTTTATGTGCTGCAAAAGCGTTACCGCATGATGGCCCCGGTAATGTACGACCTGCAACTGGATGCCTACGATGCCAACCGCAAACCTATCGGTTCAAATATGATCGATAAAGTACTGGAAATGGGAGATGCAAACATCTACCAGGGCGTATTTGCACTGAAAGATAAACTGGTAATGGTCAAATCGGAATACAGTAAAGCCTCTGGCGCCAAGATGAGCTATATCTATGCTTATCCTTTTGATGTAACAGGTAAAAGGCAAAAGAAAGTACAACTGACTACCATCAATGCCGAGTCGGCCTTCAACTCCGGCAACTTCGGAGTGAATGTGAGTCCTGATGGCACTAAGATAGCCGTCATCAGCGAGCAGCCCTATGATAAGGAAGGGATGGAAAGATGCACCGTTTCCGTATTTGACGAGCAAATGAAACTGCTCTGGAAAAAGGATCATACTTTCCCTTACGAGTCAGCCAAGGCGCCGAAGAATGAGATTGTAGTAAATAATACCGGCGTTGTTTTTATCATCAAAAGGATACCTGTAAAAAAATCACATGACCAGTTCTCGGTCTTTACTTTCTCCGAAAATGGCAAAGCGATAGTGGAGAAAAAGATCGAGCTGGATAACGGGTTTACTATTTCTACCTGGAAGCATTTGTTTACTGCGGAGGGTAACCTGCAGGTGGCCGGCTTCTTTTATATGAATAAAAAAGTGGGTATTAATGTGGAAACGCCGGATGGTACTTTCTTCCTGGATGTAAAGGCCGCTAACGGGGAACTAAAGGCCATTAAATCGAACAAAGTACGTTCGGGTGCAATTAAAGCTTCACAATTCCTGGCGATGGACAATGGATTCATCCTCGTAGGCGAAACGGTGTATGAAAAATCGAATCCCAAGCCCGGTGCGCCACTGGAATATACGTATGAGTATTCCACCGGTTATAATCATGTCATCAGGTTAGGTGCAGATGGTGCCATGCAATGGGACTATGAATTGAAAAGAAATATAAGGTCAGGAGGTGATGGTGGCCGCTTTCTTAGTTCTTATTGCTGGCTGAATGGCAGTGATGTGAACCTGTTCTTTACGGATGAACTCTCTAACCATGACAATAAAAGGCAGTTCATTGAATTTGGCAGCCGCTGGATAAATCTTTTCCAAACTATTGGCGCAGATGGAAAGCTAAAGTTCGAAACGGTGATAACTGATCCCAGGATAGGCGGCAAGAAAGGAGAGTACACTTTTATCCCTTCCACCGGCAGTGTGTATAAAGACAATAAACTGTTTATGTTGGCCGCCAGAAGGCTGGAACTGGTGGGAGCTACTATTAGCTATTAATATCTATTGCCACAGAGGCACAGAGAATTTCCTGTATTATATTTTCAGTGTTTCTGTGCCTCAGTGGCAAAACAATCTATCCTATCTTTATTGTAAATTCAACTGTCAATGAAGAGAGGTATTATGCTGCTCAGCTTTCTTGCACATCTTTTTTCCGGTAAATCACAATCAGATGCGTATAGCAAGTACCCCGTCTATAAAGGCAATGACCTCGGACTTACTTACTCTAAACTAAGATCCAACTTTAAGATATGGGCGCCAACGGCAGAGAATGCCCAATTACTTATTTATGAAGAAGGAACCGGTGGTGAGATCTTCCAGCGGCTGGCCATGCAAAAAGGAGAGAGCGGCACCTGGTGGACAGTAATAGCAGGCGATCAGATCGGCAAGTTCTATACCTTCCGGGTACTGATAAATGGGGAATGGAAAAACGAAGTGCCCGATCCCTATGCAAAGGCTGTAGGAGTGAATGGTAAAAGAGCTATGGTGGTTGACCTGGCCAAAACCAATCCCGCCAACTGGGCACAAGATAAAAGTCCTGCTTTTGTCAATAAGACCGATGCCATCATCTATGAACTGCATGTCAGAGATGCCAGCATTTCCTCTACCTCCGGCATACAGCAGAAGGGAAAATTTCTCGGGCTTACTGAAACTGGTACCAAGAATGCAGCCGGGCTTTCCACCGGTTTAGATCATATAAAAGAGCTCGGCGTTACCCATGTACACCTGCTGCCGGTGTATGATTTTAATTCCATTGATGAAACAAAACCCGGCAGCCGCTACAACTGGGGCTATGATCCGCTGAACTATAATGTACCCGAAGGTTCCTATTCCACCAATCCGTATGATGGGGTAACGAGGATCAAAGAATTCAAACAACTGGTGCAAACTTTTCATGCCAATGGCCTGCGGGTGGTGATGGATGTAGTGTATAATCATACAGCACTTACGGAGACCTCCAATTTCAATCAACTGGTGCCGGGCTATTATTACCGGCAGACAAAAGATGGCAAGTTTTCCAATGCTACCGCTTGCGGTAATGAAACGGCCAGTGAAAGGGCTATGTTCCGCAAGTTCATGCTGGAGTCCATGCTGTATTGGGTGAAGGAGTATCATATTGATGGCTTCCGGGTGGACCTGATGGGGGTGCATGATATTGCCACGATGAACCTGATCTCTAAAGAACTGCATAAAATAAGGCCTGATATACTATTATACGGCGAAGGATGGACAGCCGGAGCTTCACCTTTGCCGGATTCACTCAGGGCCTTAAAAGCCAATGCACATAAACTCGACCGTATTGCAGTGTTCAGCGATGACCTGCGGGATGGTATCAAAGGAAGTGTGTTTGAACATGAAGACAAGGGCTTTGCTAGTGGTAAACCGGGCATGGAGGAAAGTATAAAGTTTGGCATTGTGGCCAGTTGCAAACATCCCCAGGTGGATTACAGCAAAGTGAATTATTCAAAATCGCCGTATGCTGCACAACCGTACCAAACGGTAAGCTATGCGGAGTGCCATGACAATCATGTGCTGTGGGATAAACTTGGTATTTCCGCCAAAGATGCCACGGAAGAGGAGCGGATCAATATGCACAAACTGGCCTTGTCCATTGTGCTTACATCACAAGGTATTTGCTTCTTACATGCGGGTACAGAATTTTTGCGCAGCAAAAAAGGAGTGGAAAACTCTTTTGAATCGCCCGACAGTATCAATGCCATTGACTGGGACCAGAAGACGGAGCATAAAGAGGTGTTTGTTTATGTAAAGGCATTGGTAAAAATGCGGAAGGAGCATCCGGCTTTCAGGATGATGACAACTAACCAGTTAGTAAAATCAATCAATTTTGATAACGGTATTCAAACGCCGCCGGGTATGATTAGTTATTCAATTAATGGTAGTTTTTCAAATGATAAATGGAAACGGGTATTTGTTGTTTTTTGGGGCCAATCCGTCAAATCATTAATTCCTCTTCCACCCGGTAAATGGAAACAGTCAATCACTAATAACCAAATAAAAGAAACCAGGATTGCAGAGAATGAAATTTTCCTTGATCCGTATAGTTGCAATATTTTTTATCAGTAAAACTGTTTGCTTTTTTAACAAAATACATCAGGGATATTAGTTCGATTACCAACTATACCAATCAACAACTATTGCAATTGCGATATAATTATCATCAAAATTCAATTCAGCCAAAAGAAATAAAATCTGGTATGCTTTATTAAGCGTACATTACATGCCAACATCGTTCTTCTTTATTACTCCCCCGCTCTGATTTAATGTTAATAATACTTCTGTTCTTTGTATGCCACTGGTATTTGGCGATCTTTTCTCAAACTTTTCTCCAACACCGTTACGCATCTCATGCTGCCTTCAGCATGAACAAATTCTGGGAACGCTTCTTTTACCTGTTGGCCTATATTGGCCAGGGTTCATCGTATGTAAGTCCGAGAGTGTATGCCATCATGCACCGGATGCACCATGCGTACACCGATACGGAGAAAGATCCCCATTCACCCAAATATGATGATAATCTATGGATAATGATGTGGCGCAGCCGCAACTTTACGTCTGGTGTATTCAATGGTAAGATCGCTATTGAAGAGCGGTTCCTGAAGAACCTGCCCGACTGGCCTGCACTGGACCGTATTGCGCATAACTGGTTATCGCGGGTGGGATGGATAGCATTCTATATCACTTTTTATATCCTCTTTGCACCCTCCGCCTGGTGGTACCTGCTGATACCTATCCATATTGTGATGCTGCCATTGCATGGTGCAGTCATTAACTGGTTTGCCCATAAATATGGTTCAGTGAATTTTAAAATGGATAATACCTCCAAAAATTTATATCCCATGGACCTTTTCCTGATGGGGGAGGCCTATCATAATAATCACCATAAAACGCCATCGGCTATCAATTTTGGTAAACGCTGGTACGAGTTCGATCCTACGTATCCCATCATCCGCTTCCTCAGCTGGGTGAAAGTGATCAGGGTAAATAAGATCAACCGGAACAGCAATGTGGAATTGGAATAAAGTATTTCTTTAAATAAGTCAGATAAAGGCCATGGAGAATTTACTCTTTATGGCCTTTTCTTTTGTTATAACAGTGAATATAAAAGCCGACATAGGAATCTATGTGGCTCTTAATTCCGCTTTCCGCAGATCCAGAATGATCCACCACACCACAAAACTCAGTAGTGCCGCAAAGAAACACCAGACAGAGATCACAAACCCATGGTAGAAGGTAATGGCGAAAAGATAGGAGGCCAGGAAAACCAGCCCCAGCCATTTCATTTTCTTAATACCTGAAATGAAAGGGGTGACGATAGTGGCCGCAATATATAATATGCTGAATACTACTACCATTTTTTTGACCAATGTTGGTATTGCAAACTCATAATGCAGGTGCTCATATACGTCCGAACTGGCGGCATCCGGGCAGGTAAAGCAGAAGGGCGTTATCACTTCTACCGGGTAGCTAAACAAAATGACACTGACACCTGCCGCAACGAAGGCGCCTGTAAAGACAAACAGGCGGATGATCTTTTTGCGTTTCGGCTCTTTTTCCATCAGCCAGACGGAAAGAGGTATCCAGAAGGGCCAAACGGCCATCGCAAATATGAGGAAGGTATAGGTGAAGAACGGCTGCCAGGCTGTGAGGGCCGGGTCTCTCAAAGATAACCAGAGCATTCCTTCGGTAAACTGCTGTATGGAAAACAAAACCGGGATGGTGCCAAATACCCGTTGCGGGTTGGTCCTTGCTTTGGCCACCGACACAATTCCGATTGCACCCAGTACGGCGCTGGCGCCGAAGCTGGCAGTGGCTGAAAAACACATAGCGTTGGTTATTGTTTAGGGATTGAAGATACGGTATAATAGCCTGTACCCGCCGGTAAGCAGACAGTTGAAGAACTTGCTTATTTTCGAATTAAATATTTATCCATGTCATCATCTTCCCGCCGCCAGTTTATTGCCAACACCGGTGCTGCTGCTTTAACAGGAACATTTATATTCGCTGACAGTACCAAACAGCAGAAGGAAATGAAAAATGTATTTGTTCATCATGTGTATTTCTGGTTGAAGAATACCGGTAATGAGGAAGATCTCGGCAAACTGGTGACCGGATTAAAGAAATTATCGGCTGTGAAGACCATCCGGCAGTTTCATATCGGTAAACCTGCTTCCACCAGCCGGGAGGTGATCGATGGTTCGTATGCTGTATCCTGGTTAGTGCTGTTTGATAACAAAGCCGACCAGGACAGTTATCAAACAGACCCCGTACACCTGGAGTTCATTACCAATTGCTCTATGCTCTGGCAAAAGGTCGTGGTATATGATTCGGTGGATATGTGACTGCTATACCAACTGCCGCAGCTGCTGGTAAACAAAACCCCGGCAGGTAAGTTTATTTTTTTTCCACTAGATGGCCCCCAAATTCATTGCGGAGCGCTGCCACTACTTTGGCTGCATAGGTTTCCTGTTGCAGGGAGGCATAGCGCAGTTCCAGCGATTGTTTGATGACGGGTACCTCCATCCCCATATCTTGAGCAGTGTCCACCATCCATTGGGCTTCACCACTGCTGTGCGCAATTCCCTTAATACTATCCAGCACCGGGTCTTTGGCAAAGGCACTGGCGGTGAGTTCTATCAGCCAACTGCGTATAACAGACCCGTGGTTCCACAGGGCAGCCATTTTCTCCAGGTGAAACTGGTATTGGCTTTTATGCAGCATGTCAAACCCTTCGGCAATGCTTTGCATCATACCGTATTCAATACCATTATGTACCATCTTGGCAAAATGGCCGCTGCCGCTTTCACCACAATACAAATAACCGCCCGGCAAAGTAATGGACTGAAATAAAGGTTCGCAGAAGGCAAAAGCAGCTTTATCGCCACCGGCCATAGCACAAACGCCTTGCCTGGCACCGCTTACCCCGCCACTGGTACCACAATCAATGAAATAAATACCCTGCGTTGATAGATACGCTGCCCGCCGTACCGAATCTTTATAGAAACTGTTCCCGCCATCAATAATAATATCATCTGCGGAAAGCAGAGGTACCAGTTCTTGCAGGATGGCATCCACAGTATCTCCTGAAGGCACCATCAGCCAGATCAGTCTGCGCCTGGTGAATGAAGCCGTTAATGCAGGCAGGGAGGATGCGATGGTAATTCCTTCCCCGGCAATTTGCTGCCGCAGCGTTTCACTAACATCAAAAACGATGAGCTCATGATGCCCGGCGATCTGTAATGCGAGGGGATAGCCCATTTTACCCAACCCGATCAATGCTATTTGCATAAAATATTAGTTTATAAACAGATCAAGTATTAATACACCTGCCAGTCCCAGCACCGATACCACGGTCTCCATCAGTGTCCATGACAAGAAAGTTTGCTTTACGGATAGATTAAAGTATTCTTTGAACATCCAGAAACCGGTATCATTAACATGGGAGAACATTAAACTGCCCGAGCCTACTGCCAAAACCATCAGCTCAGGAGATACACCCGTACTGATCAGTGGTGCCACAATGCCTGCTGCTGTCAATCCTGCTACGGTAGCTGAGCCAACGGACACCCGCAGTAATGCAGCAACCAGCCATCCCAGCACCAGCGGGGGAAAATGAAAGGCTGTACTCTGGTCTTTGATATATTCTCCCACTCCGCCATCTATCAACACCTGTTTGAAAGCGCCACCGGCCGCTATGATCAGTAATATCATGGCAATACTGCTTACGGCATCCGAGGCCCATTTCATCAGCAGTGATAATTCTTTTTTTTGCGAAGAACAGAGGATAAACAGGGTAATGAAGATACTTACCAGGAATGCAATGACCGGATCGCCAAAAAAAGAAAAATATTCCCTGGCACCGGCCGAAGGAAACAAGAACGATAATAACAGGCAACTGAGGATAATAACTACCGGTAGCAGGGCAATGAAAAAAGAAGCGGCCGCAGGTAATAGTTGTGCAGTGTTTTTTATGGCAGTTTTGGGTACTGTGGCCGTTTGTGTTTTTTTATGTTGTTTAAAAAACCGTCCCAGCAAAGGCCCGGCAATGACAGCTGCCGGAACAGCGATGATCAATCCGTACAATAATGTTTTGCCCGTATTTGCTTTGAACAGGGCCGATAAGGCCACAGGGCTCGGGTGTGGGGGTAGCAATCCATGGGTGACAGAAAGCGCCGCAGCCATGGGAAGGGCAAGATATAACAAGGGCAAGCCTGTTTGTGAAGCCAGTGCAAAGATGAGTGGCACCAATACTACAAATCCTGCATTATAAAACATGGGTATGCCCACCATCAGCCCGGTAAGCAGCACTGCCCATTGTATATATTTAATGCCAAAGAGGTTTACCAGTGTTTCAGTAATACGTTGCGCAGCGCCACATTCTTCGATCCATTTTCCCAGGATGGCACCGAGAACGATCGTCATGGCCACGCTTCCGAGTGTGGAGCCGATACCTGTTTGCAGCGACAGCAGTAATTTGCCCGGGGGCATTTGCAGCAGCACCCCGGTAATGATGGATACCAGCAGCAGGGCCAGCAAGGGGCTCCACTTTTTAATGATCAAAAAAAGCAGCAGCAGTATCCCGGCAAGTACGATCAGTAAAGGCATGCTTTAATTGCTAATGTTATTTCTGTTGCTGGTATAAAGAAGACTGAAAATCCGGTAATTGCTTCTATACACCAAATTATTTTCCTCAATGGGATGAAATACAGTGCCGGTTGCTTTATCCGCAGCAGGAGTGATGCTTGCCAGGCCGGTGCTGGCAGCGCCGTGGCAGGCCGCTCCTAATGCAGATGCATCTGCCGTGGAGATCACATGCACCGGCAGGTTAAAGATATCAGCAATGAGCTGTACCCATGGCAGGCTTTGAATAAAACCACCACTTGCCACGATACGTTTTATCTGCGGCCTTTGCGCCAGCAGTTTGGCAGCAATGGTATAAAGGTTCATACTTATACCTTCGATGGTGGCCCTGGCAAAATGATCCCGGGTATGATGCAATTGCAGCCCGTACACAATGCTTTTGGCAGCGGCATCCCATACCGGCGCCCTTTCTCCCATAAAATAGGGAAGTATAATGAGCCCCTCACTGCCGGGTGCAATGGAGAAGGCTTCCGCCGTCAATGTTTCAGTATCATTAACATGAAATAATTCTTTGCTCAGCCAGTCCAGCGCCACGGCGCCATTATTGCTGGCGCCACCACTTATATATTGTCCTTCGGATAATACATAATTAAACAGGCTCTCTTCTTTATCTGTTACCGGCGTTGCCGTGGTAATGCGTACTGCAGCGCTGGTGCCAATAGTAAGGGCCAGGTCCTCATCTGCTGCAATGCCGCTGCCGTTATTGGCCATGCAGCCGTCGCTGCTGCCGATAACAAAAGCACAGGCAGGCGGCAGGCCCAGTTGCAACAGCACACCGGGGGCCCATTCACCGGTATGCCAGTGGGTGGATACTGGAGTGGATAATTGCGAAGCATGGATGCCCGCTGCTTCCAGCGCTTTTTCTTCCCATTGCAGGGTATGAATATTGAACAGGCCGGTGGCAGAAGCAATGGAATGATCAATGATATATTTTCCCGTGAGTGCAAAACAGATATATTCTTTAATAGAAATGAATTTAAAGGCAGTGGCAAAAATGGACGGTTGATTTTTTTTCAGCCACTGAAGTTTGCAAAGCGGCAACATTGGATGTACGGGTGTGCCGCAGGTATGATAAATAAAAGAAGCGATGCTGCTTTCTTTTAGTGCAGTTGTTTCTGCTATGCTGCGGGTATCGGCCCAGAGCAGGGCAGGAGTCAGGGACTTATGGCTGCTATCCACTGCCAGCAGGCTGTGCATGGCGGCGCTGAAGCAAACGGACCTGATAAGGGAAGCATCATTGCATTGGCCCACCACATCGCTTATCACCCTGCAGGCAGCCTCCTTAATAAGGGTGGCATCCTGCTCCCGGTAACCGGGCTGCGGTTCATGGATGTAATAGTGTTGCTGTGCAGTTGCCACAGGCTGGCCTGCCGTATCGATCAATACTGCCTTTACGGAACTGGTGCCTATATCCACGCCGAGAAAGTACATTGGGTACTAAAATTAGCTGTTGGGTGGAAGAGTGCAAAAGAATTTGGCTTTTGCATGGTACCCGGTAAGTTTAGTTGGATGCGGAATAAGAATCATTGCGGCCAGTAAAGTAACGATGGGGATTGGTATATCGATAAATTTTTACAAAAAGGGATTGAAGTAAATACTGCAACTGAAAGGGTTAGTCACTTGGTTGGCCCCACCATCAATTTTTTTGAAAGGAAAAACTATAATGCAGAGCCTTATCTTCCTACTGCAGAAGCCTCAGTTCGTTCTGCCAATTGTGAACTGAAAATTGTGAGCTGTTCACTATCAAACCATTCCATTACCTTTGCGCCATGACAATCGAAAAATTGAATGATATGCGGTCCCGCATTGCCGGGGTAAGGAGGTTTCTTTGACGTCGAGAACCGACGATATAAAATTGAAGAAGATAAGCAGCTTTCGTTAAGTCCCGGTTTCTGGGACGATAACAAAAGGGCTACCGAAATCCTCAAAAACACCAAAGTAAATGAGTATTGGGTGAAACTCTACGAGACCGCTGAAGCGGCCGTGGAGGACTTTGCCGTGCTGTTCGAGTTCTGGAAAGGCGGCGATGCTACGGAAGAGGAAACGAAGGTCGCCTATGAGCATGCCCTGAACTTACTGGATGACGCTGAATTTAAAGCTACCCTGAACGAACCGGAGGATGAACTGCCTGCTGTATTGCAGATCAATTCTGGTGCCGGTGGCACCGAAAGCCAGGACTGGGCGGAAATGCTGGCCCGTATGTACCGTATGTACGGCGAAAAACAGGACTGGAAAGTAACAGAACTTGACTGGCAATGGGGTGATGGGGCCGGTATCAAAACCTGCACCCTGCAATTTGACGGTCCGTTTGCCTATGGCTTTTTAAAAGCGGAAAGCGGGGTGCATCGCCTGGTACGAATTTCCCCCTTTGACAGTAATGCCCGACGCCATACTTCTTTTGTGAGTGTGTATGCCTACCCCCTGGTGGATGATACGATAGAAATAGAGATTAAACCGGCGGATGTGAAAATGGAAACCTCCCGCAGTGGTGGGGCCGGTGGACAGAACGTAAATAAAGTGGAAACCAAAGTACAACTGACCCATATACCTACGGGCATAGTAGTGGTGTGCCAGCAGGACAGGAGCCAGCTCGGCAACCGGGAACTGGCGATGCAAATGCTGAAGAGCCGGCTGTACGAACTGGAACTGCAAAAGAGAAATGCCCTGAAAGACGCTACCAATTCCAAGAAGAAAAAAATTGAATGGGGCAGCCAGATCCGCAGCTATGTGTTCCATCCATATAAGATGATCAAAGACCACCGCACAGACTATGAAGTGGGCAATGTGCAGCCGGTAATGGATGGAGAACTGGATGGGTTTATCAAGGCGTATCTGATGAGTGAGAAAGAAGCAGAGAGTTGATTGGTGTTAGAAACAGAGGAATGAAGGAAGTGGAAGTAGGAAAGAGAAACTTTTATTGGATGAATTGAACAGGATATCCAACAGTTCTTTTCTGCTGATTATTAAACCAGGGCATCGCCAATCAATTTATACAGACCTTCTCCATAGCGGCAAATCCGGGGTTTCCCGGAAAAGCGGGTATTAAATTCCAAGCCGTTAAATCCACCAAAAGGACTAATTTAGGAACAGTCATTACCATTAGTTTTGATATTTACTGTTCCGGTTTGAAACAATACCTCTTCATACTATTTTCCTGTTTGTTTCCCTTTGCTGCGCAAAGCCAGTTTGCCGAAAAGGATTCATTGCAGCAAGTCATCAATTCCTCCGCACCTGATTCTGTAAAAAGCGATGCGTTGAATGAGTTTGCTTTTTATATGTTTGATTATAATGTGGACTCGTCCATCCTGCTGGCTCATAAGGCCCGGGAGCTGGCTATGAAAGCAGGCAACAAACGGCAGGAGGCAAGAGCGATCAAGAATATTGGTATCAGCTATGATATAAAAGGGAAGACGGATTCTGCGATCCTCTTTTTAACGGAAGCTCTTTCGCTGGCTAAACAATATCAATTACATCCTTCCCAGGCTAATATCCTGACCGATATTGCGAACGCCTGGTATGCAGCGGGCAGTTATGAACTGGCGCTTCGTAATCATTTTGATGCTTTGCAACTTCGGGAAAGTTATAAAGCCCGGAAAGAAATATCCCAATCGTACAACAACATTGCACTGGTGTACCGGTCCCGGAAGGACTATGCCAATGCGTTGCGCTACAACCAGCTTTCTCTTACTATAAAAAAAGAATTGGATAATAAACAGGGCATTGTCAATTCGTCTATCAATATCGGATCCTGTTACCAGTATATGGGTAAGTATGACAGCGCCATTTATTTTGCCAACGAGGTGATCAGGCTGGCTTTTGTTCCGCAGGATGTGCATGAAGGCAAGGCCAATCTCGCAATGGCATTGTTGGGTAAAAAAAGCTTTGCTGAAGCAGAAAAAATATTGGCTGAGTTATTCCCACAACTGGATATGGAAGAAGAACAGGCGGCTTATATAAGTTGTCACCAGGGTTTTGGCACCATTGCCATGGCAAAAAATAAACCTGATGAAGCGATTGATTGGTTTGTTAAAGGAACGGTATATGCCCGCCGGTTTAATGACAGGGAGTATGTGGCTTCATTT
>CALSAT010000055.1:0-13682 GCA_943372905.1 Bacteroides fragilis
AAACCATTCAAAACCGTCCTGTTTGGTTTCAAAACCCACCAGTCTTTTATATCCTCTTTCAAGATAGCCCAGCGCTTTGCCTTCAATTTCTTTGTTCGACTTTCCTGCTTCTTGAAGGTATTTCAATACAAAGATGTTGGGATAAGTGGTGGAAGAGGTCTGTTCAAAACAACCGTAGGGTTCCCGCAGCATGGATTCAATACCATCGAGCAACTGCCCTTCCAGGTTCTTATATAGTTTCAATTGTGTTTGCAGAGTACCGGGTATCAATTGGCTGATGGTAAAATCATGCTGTGCAGATTGATTGCCGGAGTAGGTGAGCTTTACCGGGAAGCCTTTGTCTGCCGCCTGTATTGGCAGCATAATACTCTCTTTTCCTGCAAGGCCTTCCACCGTAAATACAATATTACCGCCGGCAGCAGTGGTGGCTTCTACCGGTATTAATACCTGTGCAGACTGAGCGGCATTTACAATAACAGATTCGGAATAATGGCCCAGGGAGTAACCCGTCGGGGCGGTTACCAGTATTTTAAAAGTTTGCTGGTCTGCCCCATTGTTCTTTATTACCAATGGCAGTAAAGCCTTATCACCCACCGTTAGGTAAGGAGGTATTTTAGCATCCACCTGGAAAATATTTTGCACCGCATAAGTGGCTTCACCTCTTCCCAATGTTCCATTATAGCCGATACCTTCTGCTATGGCCCGAAAGGTGGCGGAAGCATCAGAGTTGTAAAACTCTACATTGGCCATACCTTCTTTATTGGTTTGCACCACTCCGTTCCAGTAGATGGTTTCGCGGAAATCAGTTCTTACTTCTGTATAAGGAGTGGAGTACACCGGGGCATAGAATTTTTTGGCTACCTGGTAGCGGGTGCCGTTTGTATAAATGGACTGCGAAGCATAAAAATACCGGTTGGCAAATTTTATATTCAGTTTCTCGCTTCTGAATTTCTTTGATTCTATAACAAGCACCCCATTAGATGCACGGCTGCCATACAAAGCAGTGGCACTGCCATCTTTCAGCACGGTGATATTATCAATATCAATGGGATTGATAGTGGAAAGAGCGGCGGCCTCCAGCGGAACACCATTAAGCACCACCAGCGGCTGCATATTGGCAGAGATGGAACGGTAACCGCGGAGGGTAAGCCGGGTGTCTGCAAAACCATTGGCAGTACTGATAACATTAAGACCTGACACTTTTCCGGCCAGCCCGTTTTGCAGGTTTGGTAGCCTGGCGTTGGTAAGTTCGGCGGCTGTTATCCTTGAAAGAGAGTATCCCAGTTCTTTGGCCTGCCGTGACGTGCCGTAGGCAGTTACTACCACTTCCTGGGATAAAACTGCTTTTCCATCTAAAAAGGCTTCACCCCCTTCTATCCGGTCTCGTTGAAGTACTTGTTTTTTCAACACAGGTATTACCGGCGATTGTCTTATACCAGCCACTCCCGGTTCACTGCCGGAAGATACGAGAGGCTTGAATTGCCTTGCCTTCATCGGATTGTAGCCAAGGCCATTTTGCAGGATAAGGATATTGATCTTCTCTTTTTTATTCATCGCCTGTGCAAACACATAGTAGTGGGCCTGCGGCTGCAGGTCTGAAAAGAAGAAGTGGCCGGAACTGTCGGTGATGATCTCCATCGCTTTACCACCGGTAACCACATTCATTAAAAATACTTTTGAAAGAACAGGCCTGTTATCAGGAGAAAGTACCTGGCCGCTGAGTATATTGTCCTGGTCGGGCAGATGCTGCAATATGTTTTCTTTGGTGATATATTCAGTAAAATCAAAATAGCGGTAGCCATGCGTAAGCATCAGCAGGTCCAGTGCCGGTACAGACTTAGGTTCTTCTTTTTTAAAATAGAATTGCGGCTCTTCTATCTTTCCTTTCAGTTCGCTGCTTAATAACAACCAGGAGAGAATATGGTCCTGCTTATCATCGGCAAAGGTCCAAAGCTTATCGTCCACTACTGATAAAGAGAAATTGGAAGGAACAGGTTTGTTGTTCACGTCCAGTGTTTGGATGCTGAGTTTCACTTTTTCCCGGGGCGCATATTTTTGTTTATCCATGGTGATGTGTACCCGCAAGTTCTTGTCTGCATTGGTAAATACCAGCCGTTCGGCCAGCGGCATATCACCGGCAGTAAAGAGGGTGAACTGTGCAATGCCCGTGGGAAAAACAGCCTCATCAAGGGTAATGGTATTGATGCCCTTCCGCAACTGTATCTTTTGCAGGTGATAAGTCGTATTGCGGAACGAACCTTTCAGTTTTATTTCCATGCGGGCGGAGGCTGTAATATTGAAGATGATCTTTTTATTGGCCTGTGTCACCTGCATTACCACACCATCGGCGGCAGCCAGCGGCAGGTAATATTCTTTGTTGATACCGGCCGGAGATGTGATCACAGCTTTATAACTGAGTCCCGCCTGCGGGGTGAAAAGAAATTTGCCCATACCAAAATGATAACTTTCAAAAGAAGCAACCGTAGCCCCGTTGTTGTCTTTGATCAGCCCTTTAATATCGGCCGCTTTACCATTTTCATTCAGGGCTTTAAAAGCGACGGTGCTGGTAATCCCTTCCACCAGGGTGCCGCCTTCGGGCATGAACTGCAGGTCGATATTATTCAAAACAATAGGAATGCTTCGGGAAATGGATTCGGTGTAAGAATCGTACTCCACTTTTACATTCAGCAGGCCGTCATTAGTACTTAGCTCATCCGGCAGTTTGAATTTAATATCCGCTTTGCCGAGGTAATCTGTTTTGAATGGTTGGGTGGTACGTTCTGCCCCGGCGAGTGATAAGGTGAATTTGCCATAGTAATTAGTGATCGGTTCATCACTAAGATTGCGCATGGAGAATTTTGCCGTTACCCAATCGCCTGCGCCATATCCCTTTTCAGGAAAATCGAGCTTCATTAAAATACGTGGCGCTATTACTTTTTGCAGGGTGATCTCTTTAACAAAGAAGCTGGTCTCTTTTTCATTCTGCATCCAGCTGGTGTAGGCCCTTATTTTATACAGGCCGCCCACGAATTGATCAGTAAAATCAAAAGAACCTTCTGCATAGCCATCCTGCACATTATAGCTGGCCTTTTGTACAATGGTGCCGGCCGGGCTTATCAGTTCTGCATACACCACATTGCTGATGCGGGTAACGGTCTGGTCTTCGCCTTTTACTACGTAGAACTTGCAGAACAGTGTTTCACCTGCTTTGAAGAACACATGATTGGTTTGTATATAGATCTTTTCTTTGGTGGACGCATAATCCTGTGCAGCGGAGTACAACGGCAGGGCAGCGGTCAGTACCAGGAACAGGAGGGGCAGTATGATTTGTTGACGCATAATTTTAAAATTGAAGTGAAACAGAAAAGCCAAATGTTTTTACAGAAGGCAGGTTAAAGAAATCGAGACCAGCAGCACCGGGTTCATCATTCAGCAACTGGGCAGGGTCCGTTCCTTTGTAGGCAGACCAGAGAATGATATTGCCCGCATACAGCGAGAAGTTGATATCCTGTAAATGTTTTTTAAAATAATGTTTGTAAGAAATGCCCACTGTGTGCAGGCGGATGCAATCTGCTTTCTCGATATAGCTTTCTGCCACGCCGCTGTGTCCATACCGCACCCAGCGGTTTTGCTCCACTGGCAGTGCAGGATCATAAAAGCTGACGGGGATAGTATTATGACCACCACTCTGCATCACCCCGTCAAAAACATAGCCCGTGGTATTTCGCTGGGCTGCTGTAGTGGCAGAGCGGCCATAATAATCGAGCAGGGCTTGTGTGCCATTCCAACGGTCTCCGCCTTTTTGCCATTCCAGGTCCAGGGAGAAGCCCCAGTGTTTTTTATAGCTGATGTTGTTAGACGCTTTCACAATAAAATCGGGTAATGGATTGCCAATCACTCCGGGAGTATTATTCACCAATGGAAAACCATCATTGCCGATGAGTATATTATTATCAGCATCCCGCTGCCACCGGTTGCCGGTGATGACGCCGAGCGGCTGTCCTTTTACAATGGACTTATGTACTTCTGTAAAACCGGCGAAAGGAGTATTGTTATAACCGGCTTTTACATCCGTTACTTCATTACGGTAAGAAACAAAGCTGAAGGTATGGCTGAATGTGAACTTCCTGTTATGCTGATAGCGGGAGTTGAGCTGAAGTTCCAGTTCGATGCCGCGGTTGCGGTGACTGGCCATATTCACCAGGGTCATTTCATTGCCGGTGAGGAGGGGAAAAATATCGTGCAGGGTATGCCGGCTGAACCAGCTTGCCGTAAAGCGGACCATGTATTGATAATCCAGTTGGATGCCCGCCAGTGTTTCCCGGTGTTCGATTGGGGCCAGTTCATCATAACTCCTTACTTCGGTGATGGGCAGGTACTCTGCCGTATTGGCGACAGAGTATTGCAACAGGCTGGCGTAAGCAAAAGAACGGTTGATGGGCAGCTCGCTGTTGAAACGGTTATAAGAAGCAAAAAGTTTTACACCGATATGGCGCAGGTTGAAAACATCCCGAAACTGGAGGTGACCTGATACAGAAGGCATGACAAGCTGATCGATCGTACTGGTATTAGAACCATAATGCTTGCCGGTGAACAGCAGGCCTGCTTCCACATCCGAATCACTGATGCGGCCCCGGTACTCACTCCCCACAGAAAGGGACAGATCGTGGGCAGAACGCTGGTAGCCGTATTGAAAAGCATCGGTATAATAACCGATGCGGGAGCGGTTGCTGCTAAAAATATAATTGGCCGAAGCCTGCAGGCGAAAATGGCTGCCATGATATTTGCTATAAGCAATATTGGCGTTCATGCTGTAATTATTATCCCGGGCCGTGCGGCTGATGGCTGCACCGGCGGGAAAAGAAACGGTGCCGGGCTGGTAACCTTCATTGCTTTGCTGCTGCAGTTTTTCAATGGACTGTGCCAGTTTGAACTTTGCATTATTCAGGCGGTACTCCAGTGCCAGGTGGCCGGTCTGCTGCCGTTGTAAAAAAGAATGTCCTTCATCTGCCAGCAGGAACAAAGGGTTATCCGCCTGTGCACTGTAGCTGCGGGGGGTGCCATCATCCAGCATAGTTCCCTGGCCATTATCAAAACTGGCAGGAGTAAGCAGGCTGTATTGATACGCCCGGTTGAGAAAACCGTTGCGGTTATTATGCGTAAAACGTTCCTGCCGGAAATTATAATGAGTGCTGAAGGTGAACTTTTTCACATTTCCATTCAGGCCCACTGAAAAATTATCTGCTTTGTTCTTATTGGTGGAGATGATGGTCTGCTCCCGGCTTTGTCCCGCTTTCAGCGATGCGGTGACGTATTTTTCATAGCCCTTTTTGTAACGGGCATGAAGGGTAACCGCATTGGTGAGTAAAGAGCCTGTGCGGAAAATGCCGTTATCATACCCGGTGGTACCGCTGCCGGGTATCAGTCTTCCGTTATTATCATACGCATAGGGGCTGCCATCATGCGACAGACTGCTAAGGGCAGGACCGAAGCTGAAGAGTTCGCCGGTTTCCGGTCCCCGCCAAACCAAAGTACCACTGGCGGAGCGGCCCTGTGCATATTCCTGTTGCACAGCAGGCAGCCGGTTGCGCTGTAATAATTCAATAGTGGAAGTGGCATTGCCGCCGATATATACATACCTGGTAACGGAGGGCTGCAGGGTGATGGTATTATCTTTATTTACACGGATATGGCCTACAGCAAACTGCCCGTTGAAGGGGGCTGAGCGGTAGAAGAGGGTGGCGGCCCGCATGCTGTTGGAACTATCGGACAGCAGTTGTTGCCGCCGCAGTACGCTGTCGTTCTTTATTAAGGTAAGGTAGTCGCCGGAAAGCACGGGCCGCACTTCCTGTTGAGCACAGGCCCATAGCGGCACCAGGGTACTGATAAGCAGTAGTCGTTTCATTCTATTTGGTTTGGCGCCGGTGTAGTGAACTGTGAGAACAGGATGCAGCGGGAGGAAGGATTGCATAATTGAGCAGATGACAGGTGACAGATAATAGTGAATAGAGAAAAGTGAATAGTGCTTGAACGCTGAAGAGCTTTCCCGGCATTCAATTTCTGATGTACCACTTTGCGCCCTTGTGTTGTTGCGAGAAATATCTATGGCGCAGCCATCCAATCTGTGTTAATCCGTGTAATCTGTGGCAATAATTGTATTCCATTGCGCAGCAATCCCTTTGCGGCCTTGTGTCGTTGCGAGAAAATATATTGTATTTGTCTTTCTCCGCACCTCCCCTTCTCTGCGGTAAAATTGTATTTTCTTCTTCCTATTGCGCAGCAATCGCTTTGCGGCTATGCGTCTTTGCGAGAAATACCCAGGCGCAGCCATCTAATCTGTGTTAATCCGTGTAATCTGTGGCAACAATTGTATTCCATTGCGCAGCAATCATATTTGCATTCAATTATTCGTACCATTTGTGTCATTCGTGGCAACCACTGTATTCTCATTGCGCAGCCATACAATCATTAGCAAAAAAAATCCCCGCTGCCAGCGGGGATTCGGTATTTACTATCGCTATCAGAACAGAGGCTTCAATTGCACATCCGCAGTAAAGACCTTACCAATACTGATCTCCACTTCCGTGACCCGCTGCGGTTCGTATCCTTCCAGCTCAATAACCAATGTATAGAAACCGGACTCCGGTATTTTCAGCCGGTACTTTCCATCGTTATTGCTTCGGGTATGATAGCCGGTGCCCTCGGCTCTTACCGAAGCGCCACGCAGAATTTTTCCTGTCACCTTATTTTTAATAAAGCCTGCCGCCTGTGAGTTGACCGTACGGGGATTGGAGGAGCGCAGGCTCAGCAGGTATTTGGCATAAAACTCCGGGTGTGTTTTCCTGAATACCCTGGCAGCAGGCAGCATCTTCTTTTTATGCAGCAGATCATTTTCTTTGAACAGCGTCACTAATAAAGAACCCAGTGCCTGGCGTGAGTCGCCCGCCATATCCGGGGTGCTGATGATACCGGCATATTCTTCCACCAGCAGTTTATACGACTGAAGAGCCTGTTCGTCGATTGCATTGGCAGCCAGGGCATCATTATTTTCTTCTGCCTCATGCAGTACCGTACGGCTGAAGAAGAGGATATCCTCATAGCCCTGGGCATCTAACGAGGAAGGGGTGCAATAGACCAGCTCATGCAGGGTATTGTTTTTGTTGGCAGAGGCGAAAGAGCAAAGCGCCGATGATATTTCGAAGACCTGTTCCTGCAGCAATTGGCGCACTTTTATTTTATCACGGGTGTAGCCCTCCAGGTTTTGCTGCTGGCGGGCGCCGGTGATTTCAATGGCTTTGACATTTGTTTTAAGTTCACCAAAGTAGGAATTAAAAACAGGGACCTTTTCTACGATCCCGATATTATCTTCTAAAAGTGAAATGACCTTATTGTTTCTTTTCACTTTTGATATTTGACGAGAATTCATAAATAATTAAAAAATTGAACGATTAATAAAATGAGGGGAAGGTGCCTGCGTAAAAAATTGTTTCGCTGCCTGCCCGGGTTAACAGAGTTGAATAAGAATCAACCATATCTTTCTGACAGCCTTTGACAGAAAGGTGCCGAGGATAGAGAAACAGGCGGGCCGTGGCTGGGTGGCAGTAGCCGGAAGAGGGGATAAGAGACAGAGGGTACAATTTTCATCGCATGATATATTATAGTTCACTGCTTTGCTGCAGTGTCCGGATACAGGCTGACCGGCTGCCTTTATCATGCTCAGTAAATTGGTATCAGTGCCTGGTACAGCAGTGATACGGATAAGAGACCAGCCTGTTTTTTAAAAAGTGGCATGGTACAACAGGATTTACATTTCTTTAAGAAACCGGAAACCCCGCTGCTGACCTGTATAATAATATGTACCGCCGGGTATAAGGGCCTCCTGGGCAGTGTTACCATTGAAAAACAGCCAGTTATACCGTTTCTGGCTTTTGTAAGCCCGTTCCTTGCGTCGGTAAGGGCATTCCTTGCATTGGTAAGGTGCTTACTGGCGCTGGTAACTGGGTTGCTTGCATTGGTAAGCCCGTTACTGGCGATGGTAAATGCGGTGCTGGCAATGGTAAGGCCGTTCCTTGCGTCGGTAAGGGCATTCCTTGTATTGGCAAGGTGCCTACTGGCGCTGGTAATTAGATTACTTGCACCGGCGAGCTGCTTACTGGCCCTGGTAAATGCACTGCTTGCTATTGTAAGCTGGCTACTGGCGTTGGCAACCTGGCCTGGTGGCGATGGTGAGGAGGGTGGTGGGTTGTGCTTAAAACTATAGAGAAGGGTATTAAAATGGCTGAACTAGTGGGATAGAGGAACGATCTGATTCAATTACATAAACTCCTGTCAACATAAACCTTTCGGCCACTTGCCGAGTAATAGTAGCACCCACCTCTTGGGCCGCGGTAATAGATTCTGTAGGAAACGGGCATTCTTTTTTTCTTAGTAACAGTTACTGAAGAATTATTCGTTTTATTTCTGGATGCAGAATTTCCACTATTCGCTTTTTTTCCAATCTTCTTCTTACTCACTTTTTTGGGATCAGCATCCCCTTGAATGCTGCCTGGCGATTTGTTAATCAGGGTATCCGAATATTCTTGTTTTTGATATTGGTAGGGATTGTTTGTATCAGGGTTGTTGCAATTGATACTTGTTATTTGGATAACAGCTAATATTAGAAAAATGCAGTGATAAAAGCTTGTCTTTTTCAAATGATTAGTGTAGTATTATATTTTTACAAATCCACTCTTCACCGCATACATCGCAAGGCCAATTCTGTTTTTTACACCGAATTTGTGGAATAATGCATCACGGTACCCATCAATTGTCTTCGGGCTAAGGTTCATTTTGGATGCAATTTGCTGATACGTTAATTCCGTACAGGCAAGCTTGAGAAATTCTCTTTCGTTTTCAGACATCATTTGCTGTTGTTGTATTTCAGACGATTTCAAATCGCCAGATGTATCGGGATGCTGAATATTATGGGCCATTATGCCGGCAATAAAATCCGAATAGTAAAATCCTTTACTGGCAATTGCTTCCAGGGCTGCATGCATATCTTCTACTTCAATGTCTTTGGATAGATAACCTTTAATACCCAGTCGTAACATTCGCAGCACTGTTTCTTCTGATTCGAACATTGAGACTACCAATATATTAATATCCGGGTAATATTTTTGTAGCCAGGCCACCGCTTCAAAACCATCCATCTCCGGCATTTCAATATCCATCAGGATAATATCCGGCAGATTTTTGTTGTTGAGCTTTTCTTTAAGGTCTTCACCGTTCTCGGCTTCAAAATGAACGGTGTATTTATTTTCTTTATCGCCGAGATTAATTAATTTAATTAAACCTTTTCTAAAGAGATTATGATCGTCAACAATGGCGAGTTTAATTTTTTTACTTTCACTGCTCATTTAGTCACTTTTTTTGTTAGGAATAAGAATAGTTGCCATTGTACCCTGCCCCGGCTCACTTTTTATTGATACATCTGCATTAATAAGGCGTGCCCTTTTCTGAATATTCAGAAGGCCAGTACTCCCTTTTTCTCCACTTTGAAACGCAGCTAACTTTGTATCGAAACCTACTCCATCGTCTGTAATGCTAAGTTCAAAAAATTCAGGAGAATAGGCTAGCGTTGTCACTACTGATTTAGCTTTTGCATATTTGATGATATTATTTAGGACTTCTTGGCAAAGCCTGAAAAGAATGATCTCGTGTTCCGGGCGAAGACGAAATTCCTGCCCAGTTTTGGTAAGAGTAATGGCATACTTTTTTGCAGAACCTATTCTTGACAGCTCATTTTCCAGCGCTTTGCTAAACCCGATGTGCATAATATGATCCGTGTTAAGGCTGGCACTTAAAGCCTTCAACTCAGAAAGTAACTGCTTGGCAAGTGATTTTGTTTCAAGAATACTGTCTTTTGTATCATCAGAGCTATTTGGTAATATTCCGGAAAGGTTGATATTGATAAGAGAAACAAGATGGCTGAAATTAGCATGTAACTCCTTGGCAATATGATCAAGTGTTTGTTCCTGGATTTCCAGTTTTGACTGAAGCAGGGTTTGATTAAATGCTTCACGCAGTTCGATTACTTCCTGCTGATGTCGGTATCGCTTTTTCTGAAACAGGAATAGAAAGTAAACTACCGCACAGGCAAAAAGAAAAATTAGCAGAGTGGAGACAAGGATAGTGAGAGTATTTATTTCTGAAATGAGGGTTTGCATAAGAATGAGGTTAAGTACAGGGAATACATAATAATGTTGAAAACATGGTTGATGTTGAAAAAGGAAGCGGAAAGTGTATGGCTGGTATTATTAAGCAATGTGAGATACATAAAAAGAGGAGTGGTGGCTGAATAATATAGAAGAGTGCCTGTAGAAATGATTACAGCCGGGTTGTTTTTCAGGTTCACAATTTCCGTATCTCTTATTACTTGTCTGAAAAAAGCAAGGCAGAGTAAAACAGTGATCAGGTTAGCCCCCACTATGGTAAAAGCGTTAGGCTCTTTAACCATGTTAATTAAGAAAAGCTCAGGAATACTCAAAATGGCTAATGGAATCACCAATTTCCTTATCAGGTTCTTTATCCCAGAAGAAGTCAATAACTGATAATAAAAACCAATAAAAAAAAGGAACCTGATTATACCAAGAAGATCATATATCCAGACATTGGCCTGAGAGTAACTCCATGTACTCCCCTTATGCAAATACCATTTCCATGCTATGGCAAAAGACTCCACAATCAGGCAAAGCCACAGGAAAACAGAGAATTGTCTGTAAGGAGTCGGCCACCTTCGCACGAAACATCTTAAACTTACCAAGGCTGCTGCAAGCATTGGAATAAGATAGATATAATTAGTACTTATCAATTTTTGCATCTCCCTAATTTACACACTGGTTCTTATATATTGTATTTCAAAATCCGGTTACTTTCTCAAACAGTCGTCTGCTCTCTGGGAATAATCGTTTTGTCTTTAAGCATTAACCATTCGGAGCCATCCTTTGTTTTAAAGAGATAATAGCCTGGCTTGCATTGTTTAAGACGCAACTTCAATGCTTTGAACCCTTCTTTGAATCCCTTTTGCCTGGTAATGGTAAACACGTAGTGAGAACAGGATTCTTTGAACAAACAATTTTTTCTTTTTTTCTCCGGAATCAGCCAGTATACCCGGATAATTAATAACAAAATGAATCTCATGCCGCTTTTTTAAATACAAGAACATTGAATACGGTGGTATAGCCGGGTTGTGCGCCAAAGCCGAAACACCCATTAGTGCCCGCTACCCATGTTTGAACGGCTTCCATGTGCATGTACTCCCATCCATTACTAACCATAGAATTTATTATCGGTTGAATTTGATCCGCCACAGTGGTTGCTGAATCAGTTCTGCTTATTTGTGCTGTAAATGGCACTACTTTGTATTGCATGGTTTGAGATTTTATTGGTTAATGATGTAAATAAAAGGGTACGGATTTATAGCTGCTAATCACATATTGGCGGACAAGGGGATCCGAAATTAAATCCCCTTTCTCCGGTGAAACTAATATCTCTGGGAAGTGAAGACCGGTTGATGAAATCCGGCTCATTCTCCAGTATTACTTTTTGATGGATGATATTTTCTCCTTGTTGAACGGCTCGGGTAGCAGACATCATCAGGCAAAGTTGTCCCGAGAAATTGGGATGAGAGGCTTCATACATGCCAAAGTAGATACGAAGACCGTCTCCACCAGCATGATCTATTTCTTCCAACAGTTTTGCGATATGCTCTCTGGAATACCAAATACTTTGTGTATCGGGTTTGCCCAATGCGTTGGTAAGGACATTGAGTTTATTGTTTTTGAAAAGGTCTGTTCTTTCTAAAGCAACGGCTTCGCCTGCAAAGAACCAGGGCAATGGTTTGGGATCGGTTTGACTTTCCATAATAATTTGTGTTGAGTTAAGAAATTTGTTTTTAAATCTTTAATACAACTGACAGGTGTATTTCAATAGCGAAGCTAAACTGCCCTGATGCTGTAAAAGACAGGCGAATCACGATACAGGAAAAATCCCCTCCTCTCATCCAGCATTTTCCCTTATTGACGTTAGTCGACAGCACTCTTTTTTAGAAAAGGGGTTTTTCCGGTATAAATCAGGTTTTTTCCTACAATGGAATAAATAAGCTTTGGCTCTAAATCAAAATAATATGGCAGATCCTAGAGCATTTATCAGTTTCGACTTTGATAATAACAAAACAGAAAAAGATCTATTCGTTGGACAAGCGAAGAATTCAAGAACACCATTTAACATAGAGGATTGGTCTTCTAAAACGCACTTGCCGCAAAGGGAATGGGAGAAATTAATAAACGATAAGATCAAGAAGTGCAACATGCTGATTGTACTGGTGGGTAAAAGGACATACACAGCAACAGGTGTTGAAAAAGAGATTTCGTTTGCAAAGGCGAATGATGTCCCGGTGTTTGGTGTTTATGTTGGAGGAGCCGGTAGCTCAACCAGTTTACCCGAGGGACTTAAACGCTCCCGGACAATTGAATGGGAGTGGGATGAAATAGCTGATTGGGTAGATCAGTGTATGGACGAGGGTAAGAACAATTAAGTCAATATGTTTCAAGAGATTTTGGATTGGCTCTTTGGGCCAGATGAACCAGTAGCCGCAAAAAAGAAAAGGTCTTCATAAGCTTTGCAATGGAAGACCGGAAGTATAGAGATTTTTTGGTAAGGCAGGCAAAAATAGCAGAAGCCCTTTCGATTTAATTGATATGTCAGTCAAGCAACCATGGCCTGATAATATTTGGAAGAGAAGGTGCAGAGTGAAAATACGGCAATGCGATTGCATGATTGTATTACTTAGTAAAAACACATGGCATTCTGGGGGTACCCGATGGGAAATAAAATGCGGAAGGGAAGAAGGTTTACGGATGATAGGCATGCATATTAAGAAAGATGACAAAGGCGCAATACCGCCAGAATTGAAGGGGAAACGAATTATTGAGTGGGAATGGGAGAAGCTAAAGAAATTTTTAAAATGACAATAATTATATTATGAGAAAAGCTTTAGTAGTGGGGATTAATAATTATCCCACGGCACCGCTTCATGGATGTATTAATGATGCATCAGCATTTGGGGCAATTATGGAAACGCATGGTAATGGAGACCCGAATTTTTCGGTCATCCTTAAGACCGATGTTCCTACGAAAGGAAAGCTTATTGGTTTAATTCAAAAAGTGTTTCATGGTGATAGCGATGTGGCCTTGTTTTATTTTTCAGGCCATGGATTCGAAGATAATTTAGGAGCTTATCTTGTAACACCGGATGCTTCCAAAAATGATCCTGGTGTTTCCATGACAGATCTAATGGGCATTGTAAATGCTTCAGGGGCAAAAAACCGGGTGGTCATTCTGGATTGTTGTCATTCTGGGGCATTGGGAACCTCGCCTTTTACCGGGAATATTGCAACTTCTATTCATAGTGGAGTTACTATACTTACAGCAAGCAGGCATGACGAAGCATCTATGGAGGTGAATGGGCGTGGCATATTTACCAATCTTCTTATAGATGCATTACAAGGAGGTGCTGCGGATATCAGGGGCAGTATAACACCAGGAAGTGTTTATTCTTATATAGATCAGGCACTCGGCTATTGGGAGCAACGCCCTGTTTTCAAGACAAATATCACCGAGTTTATCAACCTCCGCAAAGT
>CALSAT010000056.1:0-13648 GCA_943372905.1 Bacteroides fragilis
CTTCGAAAGACAATGATCTGCTTTTTAAGTTTTTGCTCAAAATCGGGCGACACATCCTGTCCATACTCCCATTCTATTGTAACAGTTTCACCAATGACAGGTATAGCATTAGAAATTCTGGTTAACCTAAAAAAAGGCGGTGAAGCTACAGGAGTATCTTCGGGAGGATCTGGACAACCAAGTAATGTAATAATAAAGAGGCTCAATAATGAATACTTTACTAAAGCATAAAATCCTTTTCCTGTTTTAGCGAATTGAATATTTTTCATTAATTATTATTATAATTTAGAAATAGCTGAGCTAAGATTTTTTTCAACCCTTTGGACTTGCCTGGCAGAAACAACAGAGAAGAACTTACCTTGCCACCATAAGAATTACTATAGCCTAAAAAAGAAGCTTAAATATCATCCGCCTGCATTTCTTTTCGCAGGCTCAGCCCACCTGATTGCGGAAAATAATTTCTGATTCCATTTGCAAGGTTCTGCCCCATGAAAAACCCCCTAAGACTTTTATGTGGAAAAGACGCTAAAAAAATCCGGGGGCTGGACCATTGGGAATAGTAACGTAATGCAGTGAGCACCGGGTTCACAGTCCCCCGGACCTGTACTTCAAATTTTACAGGATTATGCCAATGGCTCATCACAAAATCAAATGGGTGATTAATGTAAGGCTCCCCGGAATAACCATAAAATTTTTGGCTTGCCAGGTTAAAGCTGCCATTGTATCCTTCTACATCAGTGGGTATGGTGGCAAAAGATTGATCACCATGCACTCTGATAAGCAGATCATAGTTATCGTAATACTTACGGCTTTCCCAGTTAACCTCTATCCCACTTTTTGCATTGATCATTTTGGGGTAACTAATTACACTTCGTATGGAAGGGGCAGGGTGCAACTCATCAACACTGTCGTTTGCCAGTTTCACTTTAGTGGTAAAATATATCTCCTTAAGATCATTCAACACATAATAACCATCGTCATACTTATAAATTGGCTCACCATCAGGCCCATTCACTACAGGGGCAACTTTGAGCTTATAAATCTGGCCGGACCAGAGTCCTATAAGGGTCGTTTCGTAATCTGAAACTCCTTCTCTGTATTCAACCTCTTCTATAGCATATACTCTTTCACCTGTTAACTCTTCTTTCACTGCAGACACCTCCAGGTAATCCGGGTTGCCAAACACGGAAAACAAAACTCTTACTTCAACATTTTCTGTTTCGAGTTCTGCCCCTCTTACGTTATCAATGATAATATCTCGTCTTTCCATAATGATTGTACATTGATCGGTACTTCTTTATTTAAGATTTACTAATATTGGGATCAACCCTTTTCCTGAAGTAAAAGATCCCATTGCTTTACCAATCACTGTTCCGAAAGCTTTTGCAATATCATTTACTTTCATTGCATGGCCCGTAGTAGAAGAAGTGGTCAGCATATCTCCCGCTTCTATGGAGCCAAAATCTGCATCTACCTTACAATATACCTTTCCTAACAAGGCTACCGGCCTCCTGTTTTCCTGCGGATCCCGGGTATCAAGGATCATTCCCGGCTTATAACTCCCTGCCCCGGAAATCACCCCGGCCACCTTCTTATCATATGCATCATTACAGGGAATTAATGCCCCATCATTATTAAAGATCATTACAGTTCCAGGCTCGGTTTCTGCATCAAGAATGGTAAAGTCTTCCGCAATATCAGCGTTCATCAACCTTATATCACCAGTCACATTCACATCGCCCTTTACACTAAGATTGCCCTCAAACACACCAGCCATTCCACCCCCCGTATGCTTTGCAAAAAGAGCTGCAGAAGTGCTGCCAGGATTCAACTGGTAAGCTGCAATGGCAGCAGTTTCTACTGACTCTGTTTCTGCATGCAATGCTTCATAATGCACACTCTTACAATGAACACCTGTTCCGTTCTCACTAAATCCATACACCCCGGCACAAAATTTAGCATCGCTTCTTCCCCCTACCCCCGCATCGGGTATATCATCTATAGCACCGGCAATTATTCCCTTTGACTTTGTTACATTATTAACCCCCAGTATGGCTGATTTAGCAGGATGGATCATCATCCCACTTGTAAAATTATCTCCGCTGTAAAAATCTGCTCTCAGAGGTGGAGGATGGCTGTCTCTTCTGTCGAAAGTAACAGGCGCTGTAAAACGATCTGGCATAAAATTCAGGTTTAATGGTTAACTTTTAAAGAGGATAAATTCCGGTTATTATTGCAATGTAGAGCAATACAGATTGTAATGCAATACCAAAAACAGGGTATTTACATCATAAAAGACGAAAGACTTGTAGAAATAAATGATTTATCAGTCTTTTAGCCAACAAAGGAACTAACAGAGCTTTTTCCTGCGCGGAGTCTCACAGCCCGGTCACGCCAGTACAGACCTAATTCATTTTTTATTGTCATCTTTATCCAGAAAGCAATAGCTACGTTTAGATTTAACGCCAACCTGAAATTTATGATAGTTACAGCGGCAGGAATAATCATCTCGTTTGCAGTATCAATGTTGCTGGGAAAAATAAATACATTAAAAGTATTGTTTAACTATACAACTATAAGACCGGCCATCGTCAATAAAGTTCCCTGATATCCGTAATATTTCTCCCCGTCTCCCGGGACTCCCCCACCCTTAAAAAGCTAAAACTAAAGGCTTGTTATCTGCATGTCTTGCCTGTGCATCGGCTCCGTATATCCATAAACAGGGCTGCATTCTTAACACTTTGCCTTCCTTCACATTGTGCGTATATTTATAATGCAGCAATGGTTGTCATCACAAACTATCGTTGGCTGCTTGATCAACCGTCACTATTGATGAAAGAAACAATACATTTTCAATTTTTTGCTTTGCTATTACTTTATAGCTGCGGTAATGCCAGCAAGTCATTGAATCCTGAACCTGCCGACAGTGGATACCTTAAGATAGAAGTTTCAACAGCTAAACAAACACAACAGGATAGCCTGGTATCACTTTTGGCAACAATGAGATCAGGTTCTCTAAACTGTGAAGCAGATATTTATTGGAAAATAGTGAGACGTGGCAAACCATCAATTCCATTATTGATTGAAAGTTTGACAGACACAACAATGACGAACGTGTATCATAACTGTAAGCAGGGCAAACTTACTGTTGGAGAACTATCATATTTTGCGCTGGCAGAAATTGCAGATTTCCCGGCCTTTTTGGTCACTCATATCCAATTTGACACTTTTGACGAAAAGGGTTGCTGGAGTTTTTACGGGTATTTATTTAATAACAGGAACAAAAATGAGTATCAAAAAATGGTTCGCAATTTTTATAACACCAACAAATACATTTACACCAAATACAAAAAACAAGATTTAACCGATTGCCGGAAAAAATACGGAATAGAAGGAAAATACAAATTGAAAGAATAGGTCTGCAGTATTACATGCAGTTCAATTCTATCCCATAACATCAACAAAAAGATTGCTCCTTCAGGCAAAAAAAACCGTCACAAAAAAGGCTGTAGCATTTTAACATTTAAGTCCCTTTCCTACCCCATTTTCAGGCCATTTCAGGTAATAAAAAAGATCAATGTTGGCAACATCAAAAAATAGCTAAAATACCGCTAAACAATTGAAAACAAGCCCGCTATAAGGAAAACAATAGATTGGAACGGTCGTGCAGTGCATTGGGAATGTCGTGCAGTGCATTGGGAATGTCGTGCAGTGCATCGGAAATGTCGTGCAGTGCCATCGGAATGTCGTGCAGTGCCATCGGAATGTCATGCAGTGCCATCGGAAAGTCGTGCAGTGCCATCGGAAAGTCGTGCAGTGCATTTGGAATGTCGTGCAGTGACATCGGAATGTCGTGCAGTGACATCGGAATGTCATGCAGTGCATTTGGAATGTCGTGCAGTGCCATCGGAATGTCGTGCAGTGGCACAAGTATCTCGCTGCAGTTGACAGGAACAGCCCTGCAAACGACCCCTCCGTCCCTGCATACCACAACTGTTAAAATGCACCCCAAAAATCCCCTTTAGCAGACGACAAGGGTGTCGGTGCAGGCAACAGGTGTACCAACGCAAACCACCAGGTTTCCCCAGCATAAGACAAAAGCAGGCAGACAAATAACAGGTCAGCCGCCGCATACCGCCGGAAAAATAGAGCAAAGAAGCAGGGTATTCCTGCAAAGCATATCACCAGCCCTGCAAATAACCCGAACAGAAAAACATTCAACATCAAACCGTAAACCTCCAATCAGTAACAAAAAAGCAAACAGCAGTTTTACGCCAACAAATAAAGGTACAGTTCCGCACAAGACCACTCCGGCCTTGCAAAAAAAACTCTAATCTCCTGCAAAAGAGCAGGCCGGTGCCTGAAGCGGTAAGTAAGCGAAAGCAATAAGGCAGTTACCGTTTACAGTACCACCCGCCACTGTTGTATTAGTTATCCTGTTCATGTTGCAAAGCGGCGTCAAATATCCGTATTTATTCCTCTCTGCCCGCTGGAAGATGCCTGCCCCATGTCATCTGCAGCCTTAGCAGGACAAACTGCATACCTCTGTTACTCAACAGCTCCTTTCACGGCCTTGTCCCCTCCCCACAAAACAAATAATCGTAACTTCCCACTGCGTTCACAACTCAACACTCAAAGCTGCTTCATGTATATCAAGATATATTTCGGCAATAAGCCCCTCTTCCTTTGCGATGCCGTGGATGAAACAATAGAACCTTACCTCCACCATGATGATGCAGTATTTATTGATGAACTGGATACCCATACCGTAAAGACCATGATCCATGAGATGCAGTTGGAAAAAGTACATGCCGGTGTCTTCTTTCATCCAGATCTCGAAGAATTAAAAAAGGCCTTTTATAAAAAATTCACCCTCGTTCTTGCCGGCGGAGGCCTGGTGGAGAACGAAAAGAAAGAAGTACTGCTTATTCATCGCCGTGGCAAATGGGACCTTCCCAAAGGCAAATTAGATAAAGGAGAAACGCTGGAGAAATGCGCTGTAAGAGAAGTAGAAGAAGAGACCGGCCTGACCGGTGTCCAACTGCTGGCCCCGCTCCTCATCACCTATCATACCTATCACGAAGGCACCAAATTCATCCTGAAAGAATCTCATTGGTACACCATGCAGGTAAAAGGACAACAAACACTGGTGCCTCAACTGGAAGAACAGATCCATGCCATAGAATGGGTGCCAAAAAAGAAACTGGGCCCTTATATGCAGGATTGTTTTCCTTCCGTTACGGATGTATTACAGACTTGTCTTAATAAATGATTCCTTCCGTGGTATCACCGCTACTGTAAGGCGGCTTACGCAAACCAGTTTACGCAGTTCATCATAGATCTTAATGTCCCACACATGGGTATTGGCACCCAGGTGCAGTGGTGTGGCGGTACCGGTTACAAAGCCTTCCCTTGCACTGCGCACATGATTGGCATTTATCTCCAGGCCCACACAGGCAAATTTGGTATGGTCCACCACCATGGCCGAAGCCACGCTGCCGATCGTTTCCGCCAGGGTACAGGAAGCGCCGCCGTGCAATAACCCGTAAGGCTGTTTGGTCCGTTCGTTCACCGGCATTTTGGCCGTCAGGAAATCATCTCCCAATTCCACCCATTCAATACCGATGAATTCACCCATAGTGCCTTTGCCCAATTCACTGAAATGTTCAAGGGCAAGTTCTTTATTAAACCAGATTGAAGGCATATTAAATGCTATTTGTTAAGTGAAGAATAAACCACTTCCGGCAGGAAAGGACTGGCATTACCACCATTCCTGATAATGTCCCGTACAATGGTGGAGGCCACCGAAGTGTATTTAGGTTCACCAGTAAGAAAAACAGTCTCTATCGTTTTATCTAAGGTGCGGTTGGCGTCCGCAATGGTCTTCTCATATTCAAAATCGCTGACATAGCGGATACCGCGGAGAATAAAATTAGCGCCGATCTTTTTACAATAGTTAATGGTCAGACCCTCATATACTGCTCCTTCCACCCTGTCCTCGTCTTTGTATATCTCTTTGATCCACTCCACCCGTTGTTCCGGGGAGAACATCGGTGCCTTAGCGGTATTGATACCAATGCCCACCACTATCTTATCAAACAGCGGCAGGGCCCGGTTGATGATGTCAACATGGCCAAGTGTAACAGGATCGAATGTTCCGGGGAATAAGCAGATTCGCATGAAGCAGATTTAAGATATAGTATTTAATATTTTTGATTGTGTCCGATCAGCAATCAAAGACCTGAAATCCAAAATAGTACTAATTGACATTTCTGCCAGATAAAAGATACAGCACTGCCATCCGGACAGCCACCCCATTCTCCACCTGCTGCAGAATGATGGATTGCCTACTGTCTGCCACATCACTGTCCAGTTCCACTCCACGGTTGATAGGACCCGGATGCATGATAACGATCTCTTTGTGCAGACTGTCCAGCAGCTGCCGGTTGATGCCGTAAGCCAGGCTGTACTCCCGCAGCGAAGAAAACAGTACCTGGTTCTGTCTTTCCAGCTGGATGCGGAGCACATTTGCCACGTCGCACCATTCCAGTGTCTCTTTCAGGTTATAACTCACATTTACTCCCAGCGCTTCACTGATGTATTTAGGGATCAGGGTGGGCGGCCCGCACACGGTAACTTCAGCGCCCATCTTTTTCAGTAAATAAATATTGCTTTGCGCCACCCGGCTGTGCATGATGTCGCCGATGATGGCCACTTTTCTTCCTTCCAGGGTACCGGTCCTTTCTTTAATAGAATACGCATCCAGCAATCCCTGTGTGGGATGCTCATTGATACCATCGCCTGCATTGATGATGGCCGCAGGAATATGCTGCGATAAAAAATGAGGGGCGCCGCTGGCGCTGTGGCGCATCACCACCATGTCCACTTTCATAGACAGGATGTTATTTACCGTATCGAGCAGTGTTTCTCCTTTAGCCGCAGAGGAAGACGAAGCAGCAAAGTTGATGGTATCAGCACTGAGACGTTTCTCGGCCAGTTCAAAAGAGAATCTTGTACGTGTCGAGTTCTCGTAAAAAAGGTTCACGATCGTTACATCCCGCAGGGAAGGCACTTTCTTCACCGGTCGCTGTAAGACTTCTTTGAATTGGGCTGCTGTCGATAAAATAAGGGAAATATCTTCTTTGGTGAGGTTCTTAATGCCCAGGAGATGTCGAGTGGATAGTTGCATTAAAGGGCGAAATTAAAGGTTTTAACCACAGATTACGCAGATTTCATGATAAATACAGAAAAATGCCTTTACTGGCTTATCAATACCACCTCTTTATTCACCAGCTTTACTTTGTCGGTCTTTGCGGTCACCACTGTTCTTCCCACATAATCCGCCTGTATGGGAAACTGGCGGTGTTCTTTCCGGTCTATCAGCACACAGAGTTCCACTTTGGCAGGTCGGCCATAATCCAGCAACACATCCAGGGCCGCCTTGATGGTGCGGCCGGTAAACAGCACATCATCTATCAGCACCACCGTTTTGTTCTCGATCGCAAAAGGCAGGTTCATCGTATCAGGCGTCAGTATCTCCTTGCGGATATCATCGCGGTAAAAAGTAATATCAAGCTGGCCGTATTGCACGGGAATGCCGGGGCTAAGTTGCTGCATGGCCGTCACTATCTCATTGCCCACTACCACGCCTCCCTGCTGAATGCCCACAAACACAACATCTGTAAGGTCGGCATGGTGCTTATGGAGCTGAGCGGCAAGGTCAAGCACCGTTTCAGAAAGCTGTTGTGAGGAAAGGAGAAGCTGCATGCGTATTATTTGGGATAAAATTAAGCATAGACCTTTATATAATCAGACATTAATTTCTCCGGATTATTCTACCTTGTATATATCCTGTCACTGGCTGGCAGTATAGATCTATTGCTTTAAAGAAATAAGTAAGTCATGCCTCTCCTCCGCTGCATTTTATGTATGGCGATAATGATCCACGGCAGTATGTTTGCCCAATCATCCGTGACTGATGTAAATAACAAAATCAACATTCGAAATACAGTCGATCATTACCTGGAAAACACCTCTCTTTCCCGCCACTTCGTAAAGACGTATGTAAAGCTAATGACAGGCCCAAAAAGATATGCTACGAAAGCACGGATACTCATCCAAAAACTTTACAGTAAGAATGATCTCGCCTTTTACCGGCTCATGCGGATAAAGCTGGAATGGGAATACATACAGCACCTAAAATATACTCCGCTTGATTCAGTAAGATCCATATTGCAAACAAATAAAGACTCAGCGCACTACTATTATACCCTGGCGCTGTATTTTACTGATAGCATGAATGCAACGGCTGCCCGAAAGTTCGGATATGTCAAGGCAATTAATCCCAGTGTTGAAGAAGTTGACTGGATCAAAATGAAAAGTATCAAATGGGCCGATCCGAAAATAATTCAAAATATTACGGGCCATGAGAGATTTTCATGGGATGAAAAAATGAGAGATACGGCTTTTGCTTATTATAAAAGAGCCATTGAACAATATCCTGCTGCTTTTTTCTACCTGAAAGAAACTATTTTCTTTCTCCATAAAATCGGAGAGCGGAAATTGATAACAGAATTGATCAGCCAGCAACAACATCACTATACTAAAAAAGAGAAAGAATGGCTTAATGATTTTATACTTGCTATCAACAAATAGTAAATAAAAAAAGCTGCCCTGTAAAAGGCAGCTTTTGTTTCAGTGTTGATTGATTTATTTCTGTCCAAAGAAATAACCAATGGTCAGACCGAAATAGCTGGTTTTAAAAGAAGTTTTGTCCTCAGGAGAAAGATTGGAAAAGCCCATATTATATGATGCTTTTGCAAAAACCCCGTTGCTGAGTTTGTAGCCTGCAAAGACATTGCCACCGAATTCCAGTCCTTTCAGATGCGCATAATCGTCGGTAGCATCTTTCTTACCGTCAAATTTAATATCAGCTTTGTAAGTGCTGGAAGCTGTCTGTGTCGGAAAACCGGTCACTTCAATCGTAGTCGTAGCAGTACCATCCGTTTTCCCTCCAATACCAAGGCTGATCACTGGCCCAAGACCGCCAAAGAAGCCACTGCCATCTTCAGAAGCAGTGTTGTAGGTCAAATTCAAGGGCACTTCGATAAATGACATTCTTGTTTCTCCGGCAGCTTTAGTAGTAGTAGTTATGATACCTTCTTTTACTACTTCAGTGAAGTCTAATTTTCCACCCTTTGAAACATAGTTCAACTCAGGCATGAAAGAAAATTGATCGCTCAAAGAAATTTTGGCTACTCCCCCGAATTTGAATCCAAACAGGAATTTATTTCCTTCCTGCTTTACTCCATCGTTTTCTTCGATTGTCTTACCGAGGTTTCCGCCAGCTTGTATACCAAACTCTACCTGGCTATAACCTGCAGCGGATATCAATAAAGAGGCAAATAATAAAATACTGATCTTTTTCATAAAGTAATTTTTAGTTAATAAATATTGTGGTGCAAATGTATGTTAGCACATAAAAAAAATGAACTGATATTCATCAGTTCATTACCATTTAACATTTTATTACTATTCTCTGAGGCCGCCTATTTACAAAGGAAAAAACAATTAATAAAAATTATTTCTCTCGTGGAAAAATATATTTATAAGCGGTTAAAGTATCATTTGAGAACGATACGCTGTCAAATATTAATTTACCGTCTGCGCTTATTAAACACCTCGAATAGGATTATGATTCATTCCTTCTTCCCGTGCCGGTTTCTCAACCGTTGTTTTAATTGAACTGCTTTTAGAATCGTCTTCAATTGCACTAATTTGTATGAACCAAGAAAAAGACTACATTTTAAAATGCAACCCTAAAGGAATATTGTTTGTGACAGAAAACCCGTCAATTTTGTCGTTGATGATAAACTGCCCGGCATCAGCGGCGACGGGCTCTTAATTCTGACAATGTGATAACAGGAACATTTTTGGGAAGCTCAATAACAACATTTTCCCTGGCAATACTGATAGCGTAAGTATGTATTATGCCAAATAAGCCATCCATCCATGTTTCCAATACCAGCCCGGTAAGCCCTGCCTGCTTGGGATCCAAGCTGCTACCAGGTAGTTTTTGGGTAAACCAAACAATACAAGAATCTGTTCTCCATACTTCTGCTGAATCCTTTTTCACTATGTATTCATTGGTCCAGAATGCTTTTCTGCAAGGGTAACCCAGTATCTCTTTAATTTCATCGGTGATGGTCCAGTTCTTTTTCTTTACGGTGTCGATTACATAAAATTTTCCCATTCCGGGTGGATAGGCCGACCCCGTGTAATAGATGGAAACCCCTCTTTTTAACAGCCATGAATGGTTAATCACTTTATGCCCGTATATCTCTCCTTTCTTTATAGGATCTTTTTTCTTTTCACCAGATCCGTATAAAAAAGAAGCAGAATCATTAACCACAAAATAGATATAACGAGGGCGGTGTTCGAGGCCTGTCCCGTTTTCCTTTACGGGCAGAGTATTAATTTCACTTCTATAACAGACCTTATAGCCATTCTGTGCCTGGCTGCAGAACCCGGCAGCCATTAATAATATCACTAGATAAAGCCGCATCCAATCACTTTTCCCCCATAAATGGATAACCATAATCTGTAGGTGGATTGAAGGTCTCCTTGATGGTACGGGCACTTAACCAGCGGTATAAGTTTAAGATAGATCCTGCCTTATCATTAGTACCACTGCCTCTGGCACCACCAAAAGGTTGCTGTCCCACTACGGCACCGGTAGGTTTATCATTGATGTAAAAATTACCGGCGGCATTGCGGAGTTTATTCGTGGCCAGTTCCACCGCAGCACGGTCCTGCGCAATGATAGAACCCGTAAGTGCATAAGGTGAAGTGGTATCCACGAGGTCCAGGGTTTTTTCAAAACTATTAGCCGGATAAATATAAACCGTCAACACTGGTCCGAAGATCTCTTCACACATGGTTACATATTTCGGGTTCTTCGCTTCGATCACCGTCGGCTGTACAAACCAGCCTTCCTTACTGTCGCACTTACCCCCTACCCATATTTCCGCTTTCGGGTCTTTTTTGGCATTGTCAATATACCGTTTGATATTATTGAAACTCTTTTCGTCGATCACCGCATTTACAAAATTGGTAAAGTCTTCTACACTACCCATTTTAAAACTCTTTACCCCGGCGATCAGTTTCTTTTTCACATCTTCGGCTATATTGGAGGGAATATATACCCGCGAAGCGGCCGAACATTTCTGTCCCTGGAACTCAAAGGCTCCCCGCAGCAAAGCTGTCACCACCACATCCGGGTCAGCGCTTTTGTGGGCAACCACAAAATCCTTTCCGCCTGTCTCCCCTACTATTCTGGGATACGATTTATAATTGGCCATGTTCTTACCAATGGTTTCCCACATATTATTAAACACACCCGTTGAACCGGTAAAATGCACCCCGGCAAAATCACGGTGATTAAAACACACCCTGCCGATGGTGGGCCCATCCACATAAATAAGGTTGATTACTCCATCCGGCAGCCCCGCTTCTTTTAAGATTCGCATCGTCATTTGTGCGGAATATATCTGTGTATTGGCTGGTTTCCATACCACCACATTGCCGCACATGGCAGCAGAGGTAGGAAGATTGCCGCCAATGGCCGTAAAGTTGAATGGCGTTACCGCCAGTACAAAGCCTTCCAGCGGACGGTACTCCATCCGGTTGTGCATGCCCGGGCTGCTAATGGGTTGTTGCTTGTATATTTCAGAAAGAAAATGGACATTGAAACGTAAAAAATCTATCAGCTCGCAGGCAGCATCTATTTCCGCCTGGAAAGCATTCTTGCTTTGTCCCAGCATCGTGGTGCCGTTTATATAGGGACGGTACTTTGTTGCCAGCAGGTCGGCCGCTTTCAGAAAAATGCCTGCCCTGTTTTCCCAGCTTGTATTAGCCCATGCCTCTTTGGCTGCCAGCGCCGCCTCTATCCCCTGGTGCACATGCTTCTCTTCTCCTGCATGGAAATAACCGAGAGTATGCTTTGTTTCATGCGGCGGATGCATGGCTACTTTCTTACCTGTTCTTACTTCTTTACTGCCGATATACATGGGCACATCTGCTTCCTGTGTTTTCAGTTCAGCCAGCACCTCTTTTAAGCGCTTCTTTTCTGGGCTGTTCGGACCATAAGAAAGAACCGGTTCGTTAACCGGCATTGGGTAAGAAAAAGTTCCGATAGACATACTGGTAAATTTTGAAGGGCAAAGGTAGGTTTGATTGACCAATAAAAAAACCATCCCCAACGAAGAGAATGGTGTACAAGTATTAGTCTGACATAGTAAACTCAGTCTGCTTTATCTACCGTATAAGTTATCCGGGCATTGTAGATACGCAGGTTGCCATTAAACTCAATCGTATTAAACCGTAAGAAGTATGACAGAAACTTGTTAGTAGGTATATTGAGGCCGGAAGCCACTATGGTGGTTTCATTGGGGCTGGCCGCTGCTCCTGTGCCGGAGACAGAGGCCACCACGGTGGAAGAAAAAGCATTTTGCTCCAGCAGATCTGCCGATACTTCATATGTAGCTGACGCATCTCTTACATACAATAATACCCCTGTTATTACTGCATCTTCGGGAACAGTTACTGGTGCTTCAAACCTTGCAGGTACCCCAGCTGTACCTGTCACCAGCGTTTGTCCGCCACTGATCGTTGCAGAACTCAATCCGGCTGTTGAAGTACCGTTTACAGGCATTAATTGAAACCCTGATGCCGCTATATTCAGGTAGCGGGTTTGCGGACCCTGGTAATTGAAATACGTTGCATTAACCGTTACTATTGTAAGTTCTGTGTTCCATGAAGCATTACCACTCGCATCACTCTGCATGACCTTATTTGCACCGGCACCATTTGTCATCTGGAAATTGGTGGTCGACGTTTTACCAGCGATCATCAGTTTGCTGGAAGCTGCAGGGGCAGTGCCTATCCCAATATTAGTACCGTCATCCTGCATCGTGCCATTAACAAGGGCAGTGCCGTTCCAGCGGGGCACAAAATTGCTGGTGGAGCAAAGAACTTTTGGATCCGTCTCTGTTCCCCAACTGGCATTTCCGCTGGCATCGCTTTGCAATACCCTGTTTAATGCCGCTCCGTTCGTCATTTGAAAATTAGTGGTTACCGTTTTACCGGCAATCACCAACCTTTCTGCCGGAGATAAAACCCCGATACCGGTATTGCCATTCTTTAACACAGTAATGGCATTGCTTCTTGCACCCGGCCCGGTACCGTTTCCAATAATAAACAACGCATCATTATTATCCCAGGCGGTTTTGCTGATGAATGTTGTATCATTATATCTCCCAAGTACGAAGCTGCTTTGTGGGTTTGCTATTGTTAAGTTGCCAACTGCTGTTGAATAATTTCCATTAGCCATTGTAAGATATCCTGCTGCGATGGAACTATGCCCTGCTGTTCTTACACCGTTGCCCATGGTAATGGATGCTTCGCCGTTGGCAATTGAATTAACTCCGAATGCTGTTGAAAAGCTACTATTGGCTTTATTACTATATCCGAGAGAAGCAGACAAATCACCGTTGGCTTCTGCATTAGGGCCCAATGCAATTGAAGCATTGCCAGCACCAATGCTGTTTGGGCCCAGTGCGATGGAATTAATGCCTTCTGCCACGGCTCC
>CALSAT010000057.1:0-13510 GCA_943372905.1 Bacteroides fragilis
TTCCGGATGAAGATGGATGCGGTACCAGGTACCCCCACTACGATGTGGTTCACCCCGCTCTACACTACCAAGGAAATGAAAGAGAAAACCGGCAACCCGGATTTTGTATATGAATTGTCCTGCGACCAAATGTGTGGCAAAGGACACTACAGTATGAGAGGCGTAATTGTAGTGGAAACACAGGCTGAGTTTGATGCCTGGATGGCAGGTAAAAAACCGCAATATTATACCGCCAATCCAGACAAAGACCCTTCGGCAAAAAAGGATACCATGGCTACTAAGCCATTAGCGGTAGCAGCTGCCGGCAAATGATAACAGGAACTGAGAACAAAAGACAACTACAGTTGTCATAAAAATAAAGAAGATTATGAGCGAAGCATTGCATGTACATCCCGAAGTGATTACGACACATGAAGTTCATCATGATGAGCACGGCCACGGCCATCACCAGGAAACGTTTATTTCGAAGTACGTTTTCAGTATGGACCATAAAACGATCGGGAAACAATTCCTGATCACAGGTATCATCTGGGCTGTCATCGGCGGATTGTTTTCAGTACTCTTCCGTTTACAACTGGGCTATCCTGATCAGTCTTTTCCTATCCTGGAAACGTTCTTTGGTCATTGGGCCAAAGGGGGACAAATACAGCCTGAGTTTTATTATGGACTAGTAACCATGCACGGTACTGTGCTTGTATTCTTTGTATTGACAGCTGGTTTGAGCGGCACCTTTGCCAACCTGCTAATTCCACTGCAGATAGGAGCCAGGGATATGGCCTCGCCTTTTTTGAATATGCTGTCTTACTGGTTCTTCTTTCTTGCCAGTATTGTAATGCTTTCTTCCATCTTCATACATACCGGACCTGCCTCGGGAGGCTGGACAATGTACCCGCCACTGAGTGCTTTGCGGCAGGCGGGTGAAGGGCAACGATTAGGAACTGACCTCTGGCTGATAAGTATGGCATTGTTCATCGTGTCATCACTGCTGGGAGGTCTTAACTATATTTCTACCATATTGAACCTTCGTACTAAAGGAATGAGCATGACCAGGATGCCGCTTACTATCTGGGCCATGTTCTTTACGGCGGTACTGGGTGTATTATCTTTCCCTGTGTTGCTGTCCGGTGCTATCCTGTTATTGTTCGATCGTAACCTGGGCACCAGTTTCTACCTGAGCGATATTGTCATAAATGGTGAGATATTACCGAACGAGGGAGGAAGTGCCATCCTTTACCAGCACTTATTCTGGTTCCTTGGCCACCCAGAGGTGTATATCATTCTGTTGCCTGCCATGGGTATGGTGTCGGAAATTCTATCGGTCAATTCCCGGAAGCCGATCTTCGGATATATGGCGATGCTGGGTTCATTATTTGCTATTGCTATTCTTGCCTTCCTGGTGTGGGCGCACCATATGTTTGTAACAGGGCTAAACCCCTTCCTGGGGTCGGTCTTTGTGTTGCTAACGCTACTGATTGCGGTGCCGTCAGCCATTAAAGTGTTTAACTGGCTCACTACCTTATGGAGAGGCAACATCCGTTTTGCCCCCTCTACCTTGTTTGCGATCGGCTTTGTAAGTTTATTTATCTCCGGTGGTTTGACGGGTATCTTCTTAGGAAACTCTACGATTGATATTCACCTGCATGATACAATGTTCGTAGTGGCTCACTTCCATATTGTGATGGGAGTAGCTTCTTTCTTCGGGATGTTTGCCGGTGTGTATCATTGGTTCCCAAAGATGTTTGGCCGCTACCTGAACAGTACCCTTGGTTATATCCACTTCTGGGTAACGATGGTAGGAGCTTACCTTATCTTCTGGCCGATGCACTACCAGGGATTGGCAGGTATTCCCCGCCGCTACCTGGATAAGAGGGGCTGGTCATCCTTTAATAATTTCACTGAACTGGATAAAATGATCACCATCGTTTCCATCATCGTATTTGCGGTGCAACTGATGTTTGTGTTCAACTTCTTCTATTCTATTTTCAAAGGAAGAAAAGTGACCACACCAAACCCATGGGGTGCCAATACGCTGGAGTGGACCACACCTATTCGTCCGGGACATGGTAACTGGGAAGGAGAGATTCCTGAAGTACACCGCTGGCCATATGATTATGCGAAAGACGGAAGAGACTTTATCCCCCAGACAGAGCCGGTGGGTGAGCATGAGAGTAAGCATTGATGTGATAGTATGGAAATGTGAGAAGTGCGAAAATGAGATACAGCGTATTTACTTGAAATATTATCCTTACGGAAATGAAACGCTGAGTTTGACTGGAGGTTGGAAGGGATTCGACGAATGATGAGCAGCGGACGGGACGATGAAGTGTGCGACGCAACAGGTGATGATCAGGGAACTGGAGACAGGAACATAATTTTTATGTTCATTATATAATTGCGAAGGCGGATGAAGAAGATCAAGGATTATTTACAGTTAATGAAGCCTTCGCTGAGTATCATGGTGGTGTTCAGCAGTATAATGAGCTTTGCTTTGACGAAAGGCTCAGAGGACTATGTGAGTTTCTGGAAGATGGTACTATTGCTCTTTGCAGGAGGGATGTTGGTTACGGGCAGTGCTAATGCCATCAACCAGGTAGTGGAAAAAGATACCGATGCGCAAATGAAACGAACATCCACGAGGCCGGTAGCGGCTGGCAGGATGAGTGTGGAAGAAGGATGGGCCTTTGCAATTATAACAGGGGCCATCGGAGTGTTTGTGCTGGGTTATTATTTTAACTGGCTGACGGGAGGCCTGGCAGCGTTTAGTTTGTTTTTGTACGCCTTTATCTATACGCCATTGAAGAAAGTAAATTCAATAGCAGTGTTGATGGGGGCTGTACCGGGGGCTCTTCCGTGTTTGATAGGCTGGGCCGCCGGGGATGACAAACTGTCGATTGGCGGATGGGTACTTTTTGCGTTTCAGTTCTTTTGGCAATTCCCGCATTTTTGGGCTATTGCCTGGGTGGCGCACCGGGATTATTCGGCAGTAGGTTTCAAGCTGTTGCCTGCGAATGAAGGACCAACAAAGTTTACAGCGTTGCAAACAATAGTTTATTCGCTGTTGCTGGTGCCGGTTACATTGCTTCCGTTTTTTACAGGCATGTGCAACTATGAAGATATGCAGGGAATGATAGGAGTGGGATTGATCATACTGGCGAACGGATTCATGATAGGCCGGTGTGTGAGCCTGTACAGGAACATGGATGTGCCGTCTGCGAGAAAAGTGATGTTTGGGAGTTATATGTATTTACCCGTGGTGATGCTGGCAATGTTGCTGAGTAAAGCTCCCCTGGTATAAGGACTGATAAGCTGGATTTTTTAATTAGGAATTTTAATATAACATGACAGGAACAGTGGGTATGGAGACTAAAAAGAAGATGCACCCTCAGAAGTTCACACTCTGGGTAGCTATCGCAAGTATTGTGATGATGTTTGCAGGGCTAACAAGTGCATTTATTGTGAAAAGCAACCAGGTAAATTGGAAACCAGTATCGCTGCCGAAGGTTTTTTGGGTATCAACGGTAGCTATTGTTCTCAGCAGCCTGACCATTCAACTGGCATTAAGATCTTTTAAGCAACGGGAAATGAGCAAATACAGGATGCTGATAGGAGTAACCTTACTCCTGGGTGTGGCATTCCTCGTATTGCAGTGGATGGGCTTTAATGCACTGTGGGACCAACGAATCACATTTAAAGGGGCGGGCGCCGGCCAGTTTCTGTATGTGATCTTTGGTTTGCACGGCCTGCATCTTGTTGGCGGCGTGATCGCATTGCTGGTAATATTTATAAAGGCGTTTACTGGCAGTACCAAACTGTATAGTTCGGTACCGGTAGAAGTGGCTGCGACGTACTGGCATTTTGTGGACTTGTTATGGATTTACTTATTACTGTTCTTTCTGATCATTGGTGGTTAAGACAAGACAGTTACGATAGTTAGAATTTGTGATTTAATAATTTGGAACTTTTGAACTATGGCTAATACAGCAACAACACATCAGACCAAATGGTGGACCGGGGGTAAGAGCCCTTTCAACCTGGAATATGGTAAACTGATGATGTGGTATTTTTTGATGAGTGATGCATTCACCTTTGGCGCTTTCCTGATCTCGTATGGCTCCATTCGGTTTAGTCAGAACTTCTGGCCTGATCCGAACGTGGTATTCAACGCCTTTCCCGGCGCCGGCCATGCTAACCTGCCGCTGGCCTTTGTGAGTGTGATGACATTCATCCTTATCATCAGCTCTGTGACGATGGTGCTGGCTGTACATGCCGGACACAAAGGAGATAAGCAAAGCGTAGTAAAATGGCTGGCCTGGACCATAGTTGGTGGTTTAGCGTTCCTCGGTTGCCAGGCATGGGAGTGGCATCACCTTATTACCGGCGAACATGCGGTATTGGTGGATGGACAACTGGCTATGATTGGTCAAACAACTACCGGAAATCCCTGGGGAGATATAGTAGAAAACCAGGCCGCATTGACAGCTGCCCTGAACAATACACCGCATGATGTGCTGGTGAACCTGGTACACAGTCATGATCATTCACATTCTGTAAAAGAACTGTCTGCGATGCCCGATCAACAGCTAAGAGGAATGGTAAACCTGGCAGAAATGCATGTACGGGAAAAAGGGCCGATCGCTTTTGGGGGCTACTTCTTTGGCATTACCGGTTTCCATGGCTTCCACGTATTTTCAGGTGTAGTGATCAATATCGTAATGCTGATCATGACGCAGAAAAACGTGTTTCAGAACAGAGGTCATTACCTGATGATAGAGAAAGCTGGTTTGTACTGGCACTTTGTAGACCTGGTATGGGTATTTGTGTTCCTTTGTTTCTACCTTATTTAAGCATCGACAAGAATAAATTCCAAATCCCACAGCGAGGTAACTGGAATTTGCGATTTTATAATTTGTAATTTATTTGTTTTATGGAACATCCGGCATTTGAAGAAGTAAGTTTTCATCATCATACTGATGATGCCACCTTTAAAAGAAATGTAAAAAGAACAACCATCCTTTTATCTGTCATTACAGTGATAGAGTTGGGTATTGGTTTGCTCATATATAATTTACATAAAGGTGATACTAACAGGGATTTCCTGATCCTCGCTTTTAAAGGTGTGGTGTGTATCCTTACGCTGGCAAAGGCTTATTATATCGTATCTGTTTTTATGCACCTGGGTGATGAGATACGGAATATGATCATGACGATCGTAGTGCCGCTGATGCTGTTCATCTGGTTTATTGCCGCATTTATCTGGGATGGTAATTCATATAAGAACCTTCGTAATAAATACGACAAGCATTTTGAAGAGACCACCATGCCGAAAAAGCATCATAAGGCAGACACTCATGAGATGAAGCCGGCAGAAAAGACCAGTGGGAAGGAATAACAGTACCTGTTTATTTTACAATATCAGAACCATTAAATCGCCTGCTTGTTATTCAGCAAACGGTTTAATGGTTTCGTTTTTAATATAGCTAATGTGAATAAGAAAGCATTGTATGCCGTCCTGCTGGTGATACTGATACCGCTGACCGCTTATTTTATTGTAAAGCAAAAAAGTGAAACGGGCATTGTGATGCCCCGTCATTATCTTCCCGATTCTATCATCAGTGTTACCAAGAACGGCAAGCGGGCATCAGACACTGCATGGCACCGTATTGGTGATTTTGCTCTTACTAACCAGGAAGGAAAAGCAGTGAGCTGGGACAGCCTGAAAGGAAAGATTATTGTAGCGGATATATTCTTTACCCGCTGCCCCACTATCTGCCCCGGTATGACAGCGAATATGAAGCGTCTGGCAGAGTCGCTTCATAATGGTAAACGAGTGGGTGATAAAACAAATAAGCAAGTTCACTTTTTATCATTCAGCATAGACCCGGAAAGAGATTCTACGGAACAGTTGAAAAAGTGGGCCGACCGTTTCCAGATAAATCCCGGCCAGTGGTGGTTGCTTACCGGCAATAAACAAATGATCTACAACCTTGCTATTAATGAAATGAAAATGTTTGCTGAAGACGGAAAGGGTGTGGATACGAATTTTATTCATAGTGATAAGTTTGTGCTTATAGACAGCAACCGGTATGTGCGGGGATACTATGATGGGCTTGATTCTGCTTCGCTTGCCCAACTGTCGGGTGACCTGATCATGCTGACGATGGAGAAAGACCCCACACGCAAAAGCTTTTTTGCAGGAAAACTACAGATCATGGCCGTGGCTTTTTTGATGGCCATCCTGGGCGTAGGATTATTGTTATTCTTTTTGAGAAAAAAACCATAAGAAATGTTAGCCGCAGCCTGGAAAAAAAATGACAAGAAAGCCAAGACACTGATATTCGTTTTTTCAGCGGTAGTGTTTAGTGCAGTGGTGATACTAAGCCGGGTAAAGCTGAATGTGGACCCGGGGTTTGATGTGCATGTTTTTGCCAAAGCCAATGCTATCATCAATTCGTGTGTGGCTTTGTTATTAGTAGTGGCATTGGTGGCGGTTAAAAAGAAGAAGTTCTCTTTGCATAAGAACCTGATGCTGGGGGCCATGTTTTTATCCATCCTGTTTTTAATAAGTTATATCTGTCATCATCTGCTGGCAGGTGATACCCGCTTTGGTGATGTGAATCATGATGGAATAGTGGATGATTTAGAGAAAGCCGCGGTGGGCAGCAGCCGGATGATCTACTTTATCATTCTTATTACGCATATTCCGCTGGCGGGTATCATTCTTCCTTTTATTCTCTTTTCAGCCTACCGGGCCCTTACGGGAGAGTTTGACAAACATAAGAAGCTGGTCCGCATTACCTGGCCGGTATGGTTTTATGTGGCGGTTACCGGTGTAGTGGTGTATATAATGATAAGTCCCTATTACTGATCGTAAATCAACGGGTTTTGTTATTCAATTTTCCTGCCTATAGTATTATTTTCCGGAGCTGAACATTTAGGTTCCTGCATTGGCAGGGCAGACTGTACGTAATTGTTCCGTCAATTGATATTTTCTCAGGAGCTTATATTAATGTGCAACCGGTAATGCTTGCATTAATATGTATACTATTATCACAGTTTACCATTGCGTTCCAGTGAGTAGCCAAATACACCGACTGCCACGAGGGAGGTTAATGACCAGTACATGTATTCAGGAATATTCTTAGCGAAGAACTGCTGTGCGACCCAGCTTGTAAGAAGGGCGAGGAGCAGCAATGCGGTGGCGATCTCCCGCAGGCTGTAGCAATTGTTCTTGTCTTTGAAGATCTGCCGGAGGCATTTTTTATCCCGGGCGGTGCCGGACCTTTTAATTTGTGTTCTCATATTATTTTTTTACTGCCTGTTTTAAAAAGGATAAAAGGGCCGGGAGTATATAACTCCCGGCTACCTTTTTGTTTGCCAGCCAAAATGCCAGCTTACTGTGGATCGATACTGATAAGAGAAAGGGCATTGTATGCGCCGTTCTTCAAGGGATAATCAACCCCGTTCACCTGCTGATAAAACTGGATACCGAGCAACAGGAAAAGAGGGTCTGTGCTGCCAGGGGTTATCAAATTCTCCAATATAATATCGCTGGTGGCCGTATTGCCGATAGCGAGTATTGGTGATTCAGTGGCTGCAGTGGTAAATGTTTCGCTTTCGAAATTTACTTCTGCCCCGGCTGAGATCAATTTGAAATGGGTGGCGCCCTGTGGTGGCACGACAGCTGAGTGTGGCACAAAAGACGACACGGTAACGCTTAAGCTGCCGGCGGGCCGGTTAATACCGGCAACCACCTGTGCATGTAAAACCGATTCAAAAATGGAATTGATGTTGAAATTGAAGCCCTGTAAGAGGCCCAGGTTTTCAGGTTTTACGATTCGCTGGCCCCTCATGCCGGTGGCATCAGCTTTTATCACTTTTGACATAGTGCCTGTGAGCCTTGATGTAACGCGGCTGTCCTTTGCGAACTGCATTACAGGTCTTACTGCGTTGCGGAGCAATTTGGAAGCTTTGCCGGCAGCGCCAAACTCGGCCATGTTTTCCCTTGTTCGCTGAAAAGCGGGGTCGGATGAAATACGGTTTTTGTTAACCGTTGTTTTGTTTTTTACAATGTACCCATCTTCCGTTTTGAGGAAGGTAACGTCACCAAGTGTTCCTTCGATCTTGATGACGCCTCTTTGTTTTGCCATACTGATTTGATTTTAAAAAGTGAATGAATAAACCCTGCGCCGAAGTACTTCATTGAAGAAAGCGCCAAGTACCCGCAGGCAAGCAGTTGCAGCCAGACCGGGATAAACCGGTCTGCAGTTATTTTATATGTAAGAGGTCTTTAGTTGGTGAGTGAGATAAGGCCAGTGGTAACGGTGGCAGTGTCTGCCATGTGCCTGTTTGCCATGCAGGCGAGATAGAGATTAAGAGTGGACTGGCTTATGCCCGCAAAGTAGCTGCGCCAGCGGTGAAAGTGCTGAAAGGCGCCGGGGGTGGAGTACCATACTGCCCAGGCAAAATCACGCCAATGGGCACGATAGAAATTGTTATTTTGGCGTTTTTCGTGCAAGAGACTGAACCATTTTTCTGTGGCTGCAAATCCTTTCTCGCCAGTGGACCGCAGCCATACGGTGGGGGCTGGACGGGGTGTATTGGTTATATTGACACGCATATATTTTTCGGCCAGAATGCGCTGTACAAATTCTTCGTAATTCTTTTCGAGGCGGTTGTCTTTTTCAATAAAGGCGCTGATGAGCAGGATGGCGTCTTTAGTTTCTTCGGGGTGGAAGCGTTTACCATTCCACAGGGCTGAATACATGATAATGTATGCATCAGCGCTAAGTCTTTGCAGCAGGACCTGCCGGTTGTAGTTTGTGGCGGGAGCAAGCTGGTGAAAGGTAAAGGGTGTCGTTTTCATGAGTATGTATTTTGTTCGTTGATAAAGCAAACATACTATTGGGTGAAAGCGGCACTTTCCAGTTTTTGCGTGTTTATGTTCTTTTTTGTTTGTTTTTGCTCTTTTTTGTCTGTAAATGTTCTTTTATGCTTGTTTATGCTTTTGTTGGTAGTCCGGCATTTTGTGTTACTAATACAAGCAAAGGGATAAGTAAATACAGGCACACGGATAACACTGATTAAACGGATGAACACGGATATAATGCAGCTTCGCCGCATTTTGTGTTAGGAATACAGGCACACGGATAACACTGATTGAACGGATGAACACGGATATAATGCAGCTTCGCCGCATTTTGTGTTAGGAATACAGTCACACGGATAACACTGACTGAATGGATGAACACAGATCAATGCCGCTTCGCTGCATTTTGTGTTAGGAATACAGGGACACGGATAACACTGACTGAACGGGTGAACACGGATATAATGCAGCTTCGCCGCATTTTATGTTAGGAATACAGGCACACGGATAACACTGATTGAACGGATGAATAGGGATATAATGCAGCTTCGCCGCATTTTATGTTAGGAATACAGGCACACTGATAACACTGATTGAATGGATGAACACGGATATAATGCAGCTTCGCCGCATTTTGTGTTAGGAATACAGGCACACGGATAACACTGACTGAATGGATGAACACAGATCAATGCAGCTTCGCCGCATTTTGTGTTAGGAATACAGGGACACGGATAACACTGACTGAACGGATGAACACGGATATAATGCAGCTTCGCCGCATTTTATGTTAGGAATACAGGCACACAGCCTGTCCCGCCTAAGCGGGAGATAACGCTGATTGAACGGATGAATAGGGATATAATGCAGCTTCGCCGCATTTTTGGATCGTTGTTTTTTTTATATGGACTCTGATGAAGTCTCTATGCTTGTACCATGCTTTCACTATGCTCTCACTATGCTTGCAGGCCGGGCCGGGTATAGCCATAGAGCAGGCGGATATGTATTCTTTTGCGAATACACAGCAATAAAAAAGCGATCCGGTGTCGGATCGCTGTGCAATAAAACAGATAGTGTTATTTTTTTTTTAATAGTCATCATCAGCATTGCCGGGCAGGCCCAATATCCTGAATATGTGCTCGACCTGCGGGATCATAAAATAATTCCCCGTTCTGGGACCTATTGCGGCCTGGTGTTTTTTTAACCACTGCTTCATGGTACGGGCATCCACCTGGTACAGGGCTTCCAGTTCTTTAAGGTTGTAAATCCTCAGTTCCACTTTTTTAATTTTTGAATTCATAAGGGTGACTTTTTTTATTTGTTTTATTAATACTCAATACATACGTTTCCTATCCTGGTATACAACCAGTGGAAGTGTAGTGGTGTAAATGGAATGAGCCCCCTGCTACGGGGACTGGAAGTGGGGGTTGATTATTGCCTGAGTGAAAAACAGGTCAGCGGCTGATCTTGCACTGTTGCATTATACAAGTAAGTGATGACCTTGTTTGGGATTCAAAACTAATATGAATGCGAAAGATATGATGCAAGGGTTTTGTTAATAGCACAAAAAGGGATGCTAAAATTCAGTAGGGTAAGAGTTTGCACTTAGTTTGCTGTTTATTTTATTTGCAGGCGATCTGGGATATGCCTCTTTGAAAACGGGCATCCGAATGCAAAGCACAAGCAGCAGCTACCATGAAGAAACTGTTAAGAAAACACTATACCCTAAAAATGGTATTGGCAGATTGAAAAATATTATTTTGATTTGTATCTCAATTATCGCCCAACCATACACACCTCCAGGGCAGTTTACTAATAGATGAGCATGAAGAAGGGAATCCTGTTGTGAAAAACAACAGGGATTTTCCGAAAAAAACGTTTTTAAAACGTTTTTTTCACATGGTTATTCCGGCAACCCGCCGCAGTTTTGTTGATGAACTGACGGGATATGCGGTATGACAATAAACAGAAGTGTATCAAAAAAATAAGCTAAGCATAATTGCTTACGGAGAAAGTATTAGGCCGTAAGTGACAGGACTGAATAGTTAATAAAATAAAACCTGCTAACATGCCAATGAGGCTGCTGATACCGATAATACTAATGCTGTGCGGAAGCGGTGTGCTCCATGCGCAGCAGCCGGACACGGCCGTAAAAGCAGCAGCTATTCCCGCCTTACCGGCCAACTACCTGGCAACGGTATCTGCTAAAACAGAAAAATACTACACCAGTATCACCACTAAAACGGAAAAGACATTAACGAAGCTTTCTAAATGGGAAGCGAAGATCAAAACGATACTGGAAAAGACGAGCCCGGAGACAGCGCAGCGGCTGTTTGGTAATAATCAGCTGACGTTTGCCGGTTTGTTGCAGCAGTATAAAGCGGGTAAGGTAGCCGCAGACAGATACCAGGCACAGTATAACGAGTACCGTGACAAAGTAACGACCACCGTAAAATACTTAGACGACAAAAAGCAACAGTTTGACAGCAACCTATTAAAGCCACTGGCGAAAGCAAAAACAAACACAACCAAACTCAATGATCAGTTAAAGAATACGGAAGCCACTGCCGCTTTCATAAAACAACGTAAAAAGCAGCTTACAGACATGGCGCTGCAATACCTGGGCAAGAGCAAGTACCTGCAAAAGATAGGGAAGGAAAATTTTTATTACCTGGAGTCCTTAAAAAATTTCAAAGAGACATTTAGTGATCCCAAAAAGACAGAAGAACTGGCGATCAAGCTGCTACAGAAACTGCCGGGATTTGATGCCTTCATGAGGAAAAATTCAATACTCGCCTCGCTGTTTAACCTCACCCCCAACCCCTCTGCTGAGGGAGAGGGTAGTGTCAGTCTGGCCGGGCTACAGACAAGGGCGCAGGTGAACGGGCTGATACAGCAGCAACTGTCGGCAGGCGGGCCCAATGCACAGCAACAATTTCAGCAAAGTATGCAGGCGGCGCAATCGCAACTGAATGAGTTGAAGAATAAGATCATCAAAGGTGGTGGCAGCAGCAGCAATGATAATATAGCCGAAGGGTTTAAGCCCAATGACCAGAGATCAAAAACTTTCTGGCAAAAATGGGAGCTTGGAATGAATATACAAAGCAGCAGAGGCACCAGCATATATCCTGTATCCAGTGATTTAGGGTTGTCGGCCGGCTTCCGTCCGCACAACAAGTTTGTGGCTGGTGTGGGCTTTGCGGGGCGTATCGGCTGGGGAAGGGATATCCGGCATATATCGTTGTCGTACTCAGGTATCAGTGCCAGGAGTTTTGCGGAATGGAAACTGAAAGGCAGCTTCCATGCGGCGGCTGGTTTTGAGATGAACTACCGGCCGGAGATCAGGCAGCTGGAAGTATTGAAGGACTATTCTTCATGGCAACGGAGCGGGTTAGTGGGCATCAGCAAGGTGCTTTCTCTGTCCTCCCCCCGGCGGGGGAGGTCAGGAGGGGGCTTTTTTAAGAAGACGAAGCTGCAGTTGCTGTGGGATTTTATGAGTTACCAGCAGATGCCGCGGACGCAGCCGGTGCTGGTGAGGTTGGGGTATGGGTTTTAAACAGGGATTAATCGAACTATATAATCAATACAAATGAGAAAGAAAGTTTTGACATTACTAATGGTATTCTCTCTGCAATCAGTAATTGGCCAAAAAGTAGAGTATAATAACTCGGTACAGGATTTTATTACTAAAAGCACCCCACAGGCATATCAATTTCAAAAGTATGGAGACCTTCCTGTAAATGTAAACACAGGCGTAGCGGATGTTAGTATCCCCATGTTTTCTGTAGGTATTAAGAACGTGGACTGGAAAGTGGGTATAAGTTATCACAGTGGAGGAATAAAGGTTAATGAGTTGTCCGGTTGTGTGGGTATTGGCTGGAATTTGAATGCTGCGGGAATGATCTCATCCAGGAATTATCAAAGATCTGATGTGTTTATGGAAAACCAGGGCGATGTTACAACCAATAAGAGGACGTTTAATCTCACTCCAACTACTCCAAATACCGGGGAGTTACACCTTTGCCATTATGCAAACACGGCTGATATGGGATTTGCGAGCAATGTTCTTGAAATGAAGCAAAATGGGGTGGGAATGAACTTTATTCCTGATATCTTTTATTTGAATGCAGGTGGAATAAATGCCAAATTCTTTTTAAAAAACCATAAGGGATATTGTATGCCTTCAAAAGATATATTGATTGACCACCTTCCCGGCAGTGCAGTGGATGAGCCGAGTGATAATTCTCAACCAGGGTCATGGGTGGTGACAGATGAGAACGGAACAAAATACACATTTGAATGGGGAGGAGCAAATGCCAGTGAAAGTATGTGGGAGAATAACACACCTGACGGGCCCGGGGGTACAAGTCCATTGGCATTCAATAACTATAACCCCACCTTTGTTGTTACAAAAGTGGAGAATACCCTGGGCGAGAAAATATTTTTCTATTATACCAAGGAGTATTATTTCTATAAAGGAAATAACTCAGATGTGTACCATGAAAATGTACCTACGCAAACGCCTGAGTCCTGTCAAAATCCTATTGATGGTTTTTTGGCCACCCAGCATAAATCTGTGTATAACTATGTAATCGAATCAAGGCTGGATTCAATTTTTTCCACCAGCGGACAGTCGGTTGTGTT
>CALSAT010000058.1:0-13508 GCA_943372905.1 Bacteroides fragilis
AAAACAACAAGCCTCTATACAAATTATTTGAAGAGCTGCATGGTGAAAAAATTACCACCCCAACTTCTGCTATTAATAATACTAATCTGCTTTCTTTTCGTAACCAACGGCTGAATGAGAGTCAGCAGCAGGCGGTAACCGCCATTACGCAAAATGAAAATATTACGATCGTTCACGGGCCGCCGGGTACCGGCAAAACAACAACGCTAATTGAAGCCATTCTGCAACTGGTAAAAGCCGGTGAAAAAGTACTGGTATCCGCACCAAGCAATACGGCCGTAGATAATATCGCCAAAGGGCTGATACAACAAGGTGTAAAATTATTGCGGGTGGGCAATACCAGCAAGGTGGACGAGACCATCTTTGCTCATACCCCTGAAGGGAAACTGGCCAACAGTAAGCAACTGAAAGAGATCAAACAATTAAAAGTAAGAGCAGAAGAGTTTCGCCGGATGGCTCTGAAATATAAACGCAGTTTTGGTAAAGCAGAAAGAGAACAACGCAACCTGCTTTTTAAAGAAGTAAAGAACATACGAACAGAGATCAAGAAACTCCAGGCCTACAACGAAGAAAAGCTGTTTGAAGAAGCAGCAGTTATTGCCGGCACCCCTATCGGATTGTATGATGCCGGGGTGGACCATCTTCATTTTAAAACACTGGTAATAGACGAAGCAGGACAATGTATAGAACCACTTGCCTGGTGTATTTTCCCATTAGCTGATAAGATAGTACTGGCCGGCGACCACTGGCAATTACCTCCCACCGTGTTAAGCCACGAAGCTGCCCGGTTAGGATTCAACCGTTCTGTTTTGGAAAAAGCCATTACCACGACTCCTAACGTGTACCTGCTGAATACCCAATACCGTATGCGACCTGCTATTGCCGGCTTCAGCAGTAATTATTTTTATAACGGCCTGTTGCTTACAGCTAACCATTTAATTAATGCCGGTACGCATATTACTTTCATTGATACAGCGGGTTCCGGATATAATGAAGTGCATGGACCGGACGGCACCAGTTTGCAAAATGAAGGTGAATTGCAGATCGTACAAAAGATAATAGAAACAGAATCACTCGATATTAACAAAACGGCACTTATATCACCCTACTCAGGCCAGGTATCGGCTGCTAAGGAACAATTGCCAGCTTCTCTTCGTATCAGCACCATCGATAGTTTCCAGGGACAGGAAAAAGAAACCATTATTGTATCATTGGTGCGCAGCAATGACGATGGGGATATAGGGTTCCTAAAAGATTACCGGCGGATGAATGTAGCCATCACCCGGGCTAAAGAACAATTGATTGTGATCGGCGACAGTGCCACCATCGGTGCAGATCCTTTTTATAACGCCTTCCTTACCTATATTGAGCAACAGGGAAACTACCGGACGGTATGGGAATTTGAAATGTAAATAGCCTCGCAGAAACTTTTTGAAAAAATAATATTACTGTTTTGAAAATATTTTTATATTCAAGACCTGAAAAAAGTCGCTATATATAATATAAAGGGCGGCGTAGGCAAAACTACTACTTCTGTAAACCTCGCCTGTATGCTGGCTAAGAACGGCCTGAGTGTACTCCTATGGGACCTTGACCCACAAGGCGGAAGCAGTTATTTCTTTAACAAAGAAAATCATAACGACAACACCCATAGCCGCCTGTTCGACAGGTATATTACTATCTATGATGTGATACATCATACTTCCAGCTATCATATTGATGTGATAAGCAATGATTCACATTTTTCAGATCAGTTTATGAATAAGGCCTCCAGGATCACTGCACTGAATTTTATTAACCTCGATCTGATAAAAAATACGCTGGAAGAAGTGGAAGATGACTATGATATATGCATCATCGACTGTTCACCAGGCAGGTTCCTGCTGCACGATAATGTGTTCAATTGTTCCGACCTGCTGCTGATTCCTAATATACCTGCACCGCTTTCTGTATATTGTAATAATATACTAATGGACTCATTGCAGAAAAACAAAGTGTTTTCGAATAAAGCACTCAGTTTTTATAATATGGTTCAAGCGCATAAAAACCTGCATAAACACTACCTAACAGAAAGAAGTTCCGAACCATCCAGGATTCTTAATAACTATATACCTTTTTATACCGAAATAGAAACGATCACCCTGAGTAAAGAATCGATTTTTCATCAATTGAAAGAATTTAAGACCAATATTTATTACGATAAACTTTGGGGTGAAATATGCAAAAGGATGAATTGGCCTCAACTCAATATCTCTAAGGCAATGGTTTTTGATATGATTGAAGAGAAGACGGTATCAAATCTTGAAACAGCACCTGTGGCCGCAGCGTCTGCGGCCATGATCTACACCGCTTAATAGTCCACTCACAGAAAGTGCTGAAATTTATTTCTACATAATCACATAACTTATTCCGCTTATGGTTTGTTGTACTGTACCGGATTTTAACGCTCCAGGGAAGCCCCTACTGTCGGTTTGTGTGTACCAGGAATAATTGACAGGACCAATGCTCTTAATCTTGCCGCGGATATATTTATCATCAAACGAGGAGTAATAAGTAATAGTGCTGGTACCAATGGCTTTCAGCTTCCCCCTGAAAGCTTCATTATCATACGCAGGATAAAAACTGATAAGAGTGGCACCGGCTGATTTTATCTTGCCGCGGAAAGCAGCGTTCTCAAAATTGTCATAATAGTCCAGTATGGTCCTGCCGAGTGATTGTACTTTCCCTGCACGGGCCTCTGGTTCAGAAGCCGGATAGTATGTTATAAAGCAGGTGCCAATGCTTCTCACTTTTCCACGCAACACTGAGTCATATTCCTGCCCGTAATAATCCACCCTTCCGGGGTAAGCCTGCAGCCGGGAAGGATAAGGGTTATACCCCGCAGGATAAGGCATTAGAGTGCCCCACTCCAGCAATTTTCCTTCTTCAGAGATACGTATGAGAACATCCTGATCTGTACGGAATGAAATGGAAGAAAGAGTAGTGCCATTGCTAAAGATCACCTGGCTTATTTCCTGGGAAAACCCGGCAACAGCAACTAAGAAAATGGCAGCAGACAAGAATAATTTTTTCATTGGCTTATTTTACCTGTATAAAGGTATTGAATATTACTGTAAAAGATTGCAGGTAAGCCTTTTCAATAATATGCATAAACGGGTTGGGTGAAAACTTAATACATATTGCAGCCAAACTATACTACCTTAAATAAAATTTGACTGTATGAATCAAGTCACCATTATCCTGGCAAGCATCATAGCTCTCGCATTGATCATCTTCCTGGTGATACGAAATAATAAAGATAAGAAGCAGTTCGAAAACCAGTTGAAGAACGATTATCGAAAGCCTAAAAAAGATAAGGAAGATGCAGAGGCAGAGGAAGATATGAAATAAATAACCTGTTATACCCCAACTCTATTTTGGATTCAGGCCTCCAGTTCCAGTATCTCCTTTTTATAATCATGCTGCAGGTCTTCATGCAGGGAAGCAAGTACGGTTTTGATCTTTTTCAACTGACCCGCATAAATATTCAGAATAGCCGTATTCTGCCGGAAAGGAATACCAGACTCTTTTAGTTGCTGGCAAAAAAATATCCGCAGCTCTATATCTGTTTGTTTGTTGCCACTGTAGCGGGATTGCTTATTGATGACCCTGACAATTTTACGCAAGGTCTTCTTGGCGAAGTACAACTGAGTAAGATTGACTGTACCGAACAATTCTTCTATGTCAAGCTTTACACTTTTAATATACCCTTCCTCATCTTGCGCATCAAAGAGCAGGTAAGTCAGTAGTTCTTTGTTTTCCTTTTTAAACCTGGCCAGCCGCAGGCACAGGCTGGTAAGTTGTGCAGGTTTCAGGTTGCCGAGTTCTTCTTTTATTTGCTGGATGGATAGAGAGGTCATGCAGTAAAATTAGGTCGTTTTGCATATGGATGGCAGGACCGGCTACTCGAAATAGATCTTCATTTTCAATCGTATCAGTTCCTTTTTAGGAACACCATCTTTACTGCTTTTATCAATAGCCAGGAAAAAAAGATAAAGTGGTTCGGTATTATCAGCTACAGGAATAGCAGATTTGGTATCGGGGATATAAAATTGGTTGATCGTTTTGGTGCCCACCACACTATCTTTAGTTACCAGTATATCTTTATCAAAGCGGTGCCAGTCCAGTTCAGGATCATAAAACCAGTAGGCCCAGCCATCGGTATTAATGATCAACTCTTTATCTTCATTAAAACTGGCTTCAGCAATGGCCAGGTAAGGCAGGTTCTTAAAATCAGGAATTGATTCATGGGCCTGCAGCTGGTAAATGGAGTCTGAAAAACTGGCGAAAAGATACACCCCTTCCAGTTGATGAAGGGAAACAACTACTTTGAACTGCTCTTTGTGCAGCATTATCTCATTGTCGGTTACATGGAAGGTATCACTGTCTTGTACTATCCTGACGTTTACTTTTTTGCACTGTGCGAAAACAGTAGCAGAAACATACAATACGAAAAATGCTAATATCCCATACTTCATAGACATGTTTTTACCTGTCTAAAGGTAAATGGAATATCCTGCTATGGAATACCGGTACAGATAGTGTGAAGTCAAAAAAAGCTGGCTACCTTCCTATTACCGCCGTATCAACCGCCTGGAAAAAATGGACAAGCTTCTCGTTTCTTACTGTCCAGACGTGGGTGGCGTTGGCCCTAAAAGTATTTCCGGTGGCCTTATTCGTTCCCTGATAATAGCCAACCATCGTCACTTTATCACCAGCGCCAAATATTTCTTTAATATCGATATTAAACCCGTCAAAATAAACCGGCAGCTGCATGAATACATTAGCCACAACTGCTTCAGGCCCTGTGTAAATACCACTATCTTTCACAAAGGGCATACCGGCACATTCGTGCCATTCAATGGCGGGATCAAACAGTTGGAGAGCTGCTGGCACATTTCCTGCAGCCATTAATGAATAGGATTGCTTTACAATTTCTTCGTTAGTCATGATGATGGTTTAATGGTTCTTAAAAATGTAATCTATTGGTAAGATACGATTATAATAATCATTCAGTCTGTATCATCACTTCTGCTTCACTTCTTCCCAGTGGTATCCCTTATCTGTCTGTCCTTCATCCTGCCAGCCTGCAAACACAACTGGCTTGCCATTGCGAAGCACGACATAAAAATAATCTCCGGCACCGGCCCACCAGCCGCCGCAGGCTGCCAGGGCATCTTTTGGTATCTCGTATTGCTCATACGATTCTTTGGTGATCTCGCTACAGCCGTTCACCGATTTTATCAGCGTTTCTTTTCCGTCAGCCACCAGCAACACATCTGCCTGAGGGGTCTCCATACTGTCAACACCTTTGTCTTTGCAATACAATCTGATTCCGGCTTGCTTTATAGTATCAGTTGTTGGTTTCATTGCCGCCTGGTTCGTGTCCGCAGAGGCGGGGTTATCGGTTTTTTTATCAGACGCCTTATTGCCACAGGCAAACAAAAAAAGAGAACCGCAAATAACAGAAAGAAGGAAGCTGGCTTGTTGTTTCATGTAGTGCTATTAAAAATTAGTATATCCGGGAAAGATAAATAATTTTATGCTCGCTATTCTAATTCCCAGGAACAGAAAGAAAAATCATCAGTTATTTCCCTGGAATAGAGGGTCTCACTTCTATCTTACTCGGCAATGTTCTCGGATTCATTTTTAACAGATCGGCCACCATCTGCCCGATATCTTCCGGTTGTATCTTCCAGGCATCCGCATCTGTGGGAATATGATCAGCAAAATGGGTAGCTACTGAACCCGGCATAATGGTAGTCACTTTAATACCATGTTTTCGTAGATCAAGCATGATGGCTTGTGAAAATCCAACAAGGCCAAACTTACTGGCATTATAAGCAGCCCCGTTCTCAAAAAAGTTGGCACCGGCCAAACTGGCAATAGTAATAATATATCCTTTTGATTGCTTCAATGCAGGGATACTTGCTTTCACACTGTTGAATACACCGGTCAGGTTGGTGTCGATAGTGTCTTTCCATTGCTGTGCCGACAGGTTTTCAATATTAGCGAAATGGCCTACACCGGCATTAGCCACCAGCACATCCAATTGCCCGAAATGGGCAATAACCGCTTCGATTGCTTTTGTTTCAGACGACAGGGAGCTAACATCTGATTCCAGTGGCAGTATTCTTGCGGGGTCTTTACTCAATGATTCTGCAGCCTGTTTTGCGGCAGCCATCGTTCTGCTTGTGAGGGCTACTTTCATCCCGTTATCCAACAATGCTTTAGCTATACCATAACCAATGCCTTTGCTTCCTCCGGTGATATAGGCTATTTTTCCTGTAAGTGTATTCATAAGTAAAATTGATTTGACAATTGCAACAAATGTACTATTGACAGATCACTTTGCTAATTAATTTACTGATATCGCCTATTTCAATCAATCAGTTCCTCTGTCGCCTGTAAAGTGTGAATAATGAAACTTCATCCGGCACTTACATAATATTTACTGGAACAGTTAAGCAGAACTTTGCACAGAAGAACATTGTACACAAATCATTAAAATAAAATCATGAACGGTAAAAAGATCATACAGTTGTTTCCGGCATTGCTTCTGCTGCTGGCATTTTCACCTGTATTTGCACAAACTGATGCGCCATCAAAGTTTGAAATGAAAAAAGATAGTGATGGCGACGGTGTTAAGAATAAACGGGACAAATGCCCCTCTACTCCTCCGGGTGTGGTAGTAGATGGTACAGGCTGCCCGGTTGATACTGATAAAGATGGAGTGTCTGACTACCTTGATAAATGCCCAGATCTGCCAGGGACTGCGGAAATGAATGGGTGCCAGGACAGAGACAAAGATGGCGTAAGCGATATTGATGACCGGTGTGCAGACGTGCCGGGCGCTGCAAGATTTAAAGGTTGCCCGGATAGCGATGGTGATGGCATTGAAGATTCAAGAGATAAATGCCCTAACGCAAGTGGGTTGGATATGTTTGAGGGTTGTCCGGATAGTGATGGTGATGGAATTACAGATGCGAATGACAAATGTCCCGGCACTATTAAAGGTGTAAAAGTAGATGCGGTCGGATGTGCGGCGGATAGTGACAGGGACGGCATAACAGATGCAGCCGATAAATGCCCGGGAACTGCTGCGGGAATTAAAGTCGATATGTATGGATGTCCGGCTGATACGGATGGTGATGGGGTGACAGATGCCAACGATAAATGTCCCGGTATAATTGGTGATGCAAGTAATTACGGTTGCCCGTTGGCAAAAATAGAAAAACCCAGGCGTTTACAATTTGCGGCACGAAGGATCAGCTTTGATACAAAAAACTCATTGGTAAAAACATCTTTTTACCCAATGCTGGATGAAGTGGCAAATATAGTTAACGAATATCCGGATTATAATTTGAGGATCAGCGGCCATTCAGATGGTATAGAGAAAGACCCTGCCACCCTATCCAACAGCCGTGCTGATGCAGTAAAATCCTACCTGCTGAGTAAGGGTGTGGCAGAAAGCCGCATAGTAACAGATGGATATGGCAAAACAAGGCCTCTCAGTACTAATGGTAATGCCACCGGAAGATCACAAAACAGAAGGGTTGTACTGGAATTATATATAAGGTAAGCAGTATGAGACAACAGCCCATTAAGATCAAACAAATAGTCAATCCTATGTATTAGCATCACTTAATAAGCGGTTCTGCATCAAACAATTCATTAGTATGTTTTACTAAATACTGATGCCGCAGGCCGTGGAATGCGCATTTTGCCTTCCACCCGGTCCTTATACTCTATGATAACCACACATTATTAAAACAATTTTTATGAAACAGGTATCTATTATATTAATAAGTCTTTTAACAGCCGTAGTCGGATATGCACAGGAACCCGGTAATGCCGTTACAATCTCCGTAACTGGTAATAAGAATCTGCAGATACAGGTAGATGAAAGAAACTATACGCTCAGTAACTACACTCCTGCTGGTAATAAAACAACCATTACCGTCAGCGACCTATTGACCGGTCTGCATAGTTTCCAGGTAACAAGAACAAACCTGAACTCAAACCGTACTGAAAGCATTAGGTCGCCCTTTACCCTGCGGTACAGGTTTAATATGGTGATAAAAGTTAACGAAGATGGCAGCCTGGAACTGCTGGAAACGGCCAATCCGGGAACAATAGATAACCTTGTGGCGATCAGTTCCGCTAATTTTAATATTTTACTGAGAAACGTCAGGAACCAGCGGTCGAACAGCGGAAAGGTATCCCTGGTAAACAATGCATTTACTAATGCCAAATATTATTATTCCACCAACCAGGTAAGGCAGCTATTGCTTCTGGTTCCTGCGGAGGCAGACAGGATTCAGTTGGCCAAATCATCATACCGGGTGATTGCTGACCCCGGCAATTTTCACCATTTATACGATGTGCTTAAAAGCCAGTCCGGCAGAAACGAATTGGAAGAATATGTGTACCAGTATTATGATAATGACGACACCAACGTAGCAATGACTGATGTAAACTTTACTGCTTTACTTAATACCATTCGCCAGCAATGGCCGGTGAGGACGGAGATGACCTCTCTGACAGATGCTTTCAACGCTAGGGATAATCACTTTACTGTTGCCCAAGCCAAACAACTGATTCAACTCATTAATGCAGAAAAGAACAAATTACAATTGGCCAAATTGTCTTACCGCAGCATCATCGACCGGAATAATTTTACTCAGTTATATTCAGTACTTAACAACCAGGTGAGCATAAATGAATTGGAGGCGTTTGTAAAAAATTACCGGGAAGAGGGTGATAATAACATGGCGATGACAGATGCCAGTTTTACGTCTTTATACCGCTCTATTCAGCAACAATGGCCAGTAAGCACACAGGTAACTTCATTAACGGATGCTTTCACAAATACCAGCAACCACTTTACCTCCAGCCAGGCCAGGCAATTAATACTTCTCGTTAGTGCTGAAAGCAACCGGCTGCAATTAGCCAAGCTTTCCTACCGGAGTATTACTGACCGTGGTAATTTCAACCAGCTTTATACGATACTCAGCAATCAGTCGGATAAGAATGAACTGGAAGCTTATGTAAATAATTACTATGAGGATACGGAAGACAATGGTACTGTGTCAGCAATGAGCGATGCTAACTTTAACCCCCTTTACCAGGCCTTACAAAGAGAATGGCCGCTGAGTGCCCAGTTGAATTCAATAACAGAAGCATTTAACAATACAAGCTACCGGTTTTCCACTAACCAGGCAGGGCAATTGATTCAATTGGTGAGTGCTGAGAATAACCGGCTGCAGCTTGCCAAAGTATCTTACCGCAGTATTACAGACCGGGGTAATTTCAGCCAGGTGTACACATTGCTCACCACCCAGGCCAGCAAAAATGAGTTAGCAGCTTATGTAAATAATTATAACAATGGAGGAGTCAATACAAACATCGCCATGTCTGATGCCAGTTTTGCCACCTTATACCAGTCAATTCAAATGCAGTTCATGCCCGGTGAAAAAATGAACACTCTTGTTAATACGTTCAGCAATACCAGTTATTATTTTACGTCTTCCCAGGCAAAGCAATTGATACAATTGGTAAGCCTGGAAAGCAACCGCCTGCAGTTGGCCAAATCATCGTATCGCAATATTACCGACCGGAGTAATTTCAGCCAACTGTACGAACTTATTCAAAGCCAGGCAGGCAGAGATGAACTGGAAGTATATGTAAGGGATTACCGGGAGCAGCTATGAGGGGAAGATATCTTTTTACTGAACTGGTGAAGCAGTGATCCGGTTTTAGAACCCCTGATGCATTTCTTTCCGGTATTCATTCCAGAAGAACTTCACGGCTTCCAGTACTTCCTCTTCTGCTTTGTCTTGATTATTGCTCAGCGGCACTTTGCGGCGAAACCCATTGGGCGAGCCGTCTTTCGTATATTCCACTATCAGCACAAAAAGATCCCGGATGTCGTAGATGGCTTTTTTATCATCCTGGGTGATGTAGGCATTCAGAAAATGCGGCCAGTCGGTCACTAATTGGCCGCCTTCATAGATCCCTTTTTTATTTACCCGTATATAGATGGCCCTGCTTTTTGCTCTCCGCAACATGTAAATGGTGCCAAAAATAGCAAACGCAAAAATGATACTCTGGTAATCTATAGACCGGAAGCGGCGCTCCACCACATCTACCACGGCGACCATAAATAAGATAAAAAAAAAGACGGCTATCGCATAGGCCATCAGCTTATTCTCTCCTACCGTAAATTCGCTGTCCTTTGTCAATGGCTTATTACTCATAATAATGTTGCAGAAGGTTTGCCGGATGAAAATACTATTTCTTTTTTTGACGGTCAGATTGTATTCAACTGCCAGGTGGCTCGTGATGATATTTACAACTGCATTTCAGACCCACAAGTGCTATACTAATTTAAGCCCGTAGTAACCTATGATGGTAAAGGCGCTGCAACGGATAAATACACCAATACAGCACCAGGCCAGCAGCTTTTTAAGATTGGCATTGAATCCGGTGCCTACAGCAATACTCACAGGGGCCCCCACAGTAATGGTACCTATCAGTCCAAGGCCAATGATGCCATATTTCTGCCAGAGGCGGGCTATTACCGGGTGCTTTTTAGTTTCGTCCTTTGGGGGTCTTTTTTTATGAAAGAATGCCCTGATCTTATCACCTAAAAAAGCAGCCACAAAAGCACCGACCAGCCCGCCGGTAAGACTGGCAAAAAAAATGGTCCACGGCGAGAGGCCAAATGCAAACCCGGCGGGAATAGCCGCATATATTTCAAAAGTGGCCAGGCCTGCTACCGTAAGTATTTTCAATAACATAGGTTGTGAAAATAATAGATGAATGAAGCAGCGAAGGTAGTTGAATACCGGGCGATGATGGCATAGAACTTACCATACCGGCACCCGATCCATTTCCCTCTCTTGAACCGTTTCTTCCGGCCTTCTGCTGTATATAGCAGGTGCTGCACTCCTGATGATGGGGTTACTGTTCTAATTAATATACATTACATCCGCATAATAGGTCGTTACATTTACCAATGTATTATCATCCAGCCAGATGAAGTTCCATTCGCCTCCGGTAAATGCGCCATTGCTGTAGAAAGTCCATGTTTGACCAAAGTCGAGGCTGACCATTGTATAATTATAACTTAACAACACAAGTTTGTTTCTGCGCATAGTAAGATAAGCGTATGTATCGCCGGCATTCATTGCCAGTATGGTTCGCCAGTTTTGCCCGCCATCATAAGACCGGCTGAGTATTTTGGGGTAAAAAGGCAGTTCTTCTATCCTGATAATATCGGTGCCGTTATTAGTGAAAGCCTTGTGATATAGATGGAACATACCGTCATTATCCATCATCGGATCCGAATATTCCGCATTGGCAAGATTCGGTCCTTTCAGTATTTTTTCACAAGGATAAAATTTATTGAGCGGATACTCACATGGCGCCTCATCAATGTATAAAGAATCGATAAGCCGTCCTGCTTTATTGTACCTCAGTAACTGATTGCGGGGATACTCAATTGCAAACGTAAAACTCTGCTCATTAAATGATATAAGTTCAGCATTTGTTTCTGTGAGCGGAAATTTGATCTTCCACGACCGGCACCTATCTGCAGATTCTAAAAAGTACTGGCTGGGTTCTTCATCATTATCCACATTGTTTGCATAACCGATACAGTACACAGAGGAAGATAATGGAGGGTATGAATATAATTTGCCCAGGGTAATGTATTCGGTGAGCGACCCATCTGCCGGTATTTCTTTGAGGTGTTCACTTGGCGTAAAGCCTGCATAAACAACGCCGGGTTCATTCAACTCCTCGAAGGGAGAATTCTCCAGGCGGAAATAGCTGAAACGCTTTTTTTTCAACAGGGGAATTCCAACCGGGTTGTTGTCTTTGAAATTCCTCCAATCCTGGTTCAGTATCTGCACACCGTCAAAGGTCTGCATATTGGCCAGATAGCCGGTATTCCTGTCCAGTGTGTAATATCCCTGCTGAAAAGGAATATGGAGTAACGATCCATAACAGGAAATGAACATCGTGTCAGTACTGCGCCTCTGGTATATCTTTAGCTGTAGCCGAAATCTCCCATTGATCTCTTTCGTTACAAACTGACTGTCCTTTACTTCCGCTGCCTGCCACTTGCTGAACCCGTTCTCCAATTGACGCCATTCAAGTATCACATCATGGTCCGGCCCCGAAAGCATATTTTGTCCATTTTGATAAACCCTGAATTGCAGAGGCTGTGGCATTTCTCCGGGTTGGCCGAACGAGTAAAAAGATATGCAGCTATGAATAAGCAGCGGTATAATACATTTCACCAGATAAATTTACCTGTTTAGATGCAGCTGGAAGAAAAATACATACAACCTGCTGTTTATATCGTCTGTATTCCACCTCATCGACTGGCAATGGTATTGTTTAGTTTCCGGGTTTTTAAAAATTTCTTATCAATAGTATAATAACCGGTGGCCGCATCATAAGGAAGAGATGCAAGGGGCTGGTCTTTATACTGTGTAAGCCTTCCTTTTGGGCCCAGCACAGTAAAATCCACCACAATGTTCTCTTCATGGCGGTTGAGGTAAATAAACTCATACCTGTTCTTATCGGCATACACCCTGTATTTATCTTTATTCACTTTTAATACGACATCATATATTTTCACGTCGGGGAAATAAAACTTGCTGGCAGAAGTACTCAGCAGGTAGCGGTTAGTGGCTGCATCATAAGGGAACGCCGTTAATGCTTCATTCCGGAAAGTACGGATCCGCCTTTTGCCATTATAAAGGGAAAAGCTGATAAATGCCTCGTTCATCTCATTTTTCAGGTGTATGATATTTACCAGCGAATCACCTGCCATCCGGGGCAGGTACACACTGTTCAATCCTCTTAATTCTGCAGACAGGTTCCTGATCCCCGCATTTACATATTGCACCTGTGTGCTATCGGTATCAAAACACTCTTTATCTATTTTAAAATCGAAGTTGATGCACTGGCAAAAATCATCTATCCATACTCCCACATATTCTTGACCACCGATCATCTCATGAGATAACAATTTGGTCTCTTCTTTCCATATCCGAACACCATTCTCCATCACCGCATTAAAAAACTTTACTTTGGTGATTGGGCATTTTGTTTGAAACGGCATGGGCACTTTTATAAAAACCGGCTTCTCCAGTTTGCAGGGATCAAGTTTGTCGCCACAAATAATAAGTACGGAAGACAATATTTCCCCATTGGTGGTATTGTTGAATAAATTAAGCTGCCGCATCTGCATCGTGTTAGTGATCAACTGAAAGTTCATGCCTGATCCTGCTGCAAAGTTGCCCGACATTTCGTTTGACAGACCGCCTGGCTGGTAAGTGATGATAAATCCATTGTCCAGTGTTTGTGTGACCGGTTTCATAGGGTCTTCAGTTGGTTTTAGCTTTATCCGGGCAAAGCGATACCCCACTATTTCTGTCCGCCGGTTCAATGCC
>CALSAT010000059.1:0-13206 GCA_943372905.1 Bacteroides fragilis
ATTTTAAACGACTGGATAGCAGTACACAACTCCTCGCCACCTGGGACGATCACGACTACGGCTGGAATGATGCAGGCAAATGGTATGCATATAAAAAAGAGTCCAAAGATATTTTCATGGAATTCTTTAAAGAACCTGCTAACAGCGAACGCAGGAAACATGAGGGCATTTATAAAACGGAATATATAAAGGAAGGAGATAAAACAATACAGGTGTTGTTGCTGGATGTAAGAACATTCAGAAACGACGTCCTGCTCTATAAAAAAGGCGACTCTTTGCCACGGAAAGAATACTTCTACACCCCTGATTATAAACCACACACTTCAGCCGACAGCACACTGCTTGGTGAGGAACAATGGAAATGGCTGGAACAAGAATTGAAAAAACCGGCCGATCTGCGGCTGATCTGCAGTGGCTCACAATTCAGTATTGAATATAACGGGTATGAAGCATGGGCCAATTTCCCGCACGAACAAAAGAAAATGATGGAACTGATAAAGAGCACAAAAGCCAATAGTGTAATGTTCCTCACCGGCGATGTGCATTATGCAGAAATATCAAGACTGGAAGAGCCGGGCTTATATCCCATCTATGATGTTACCGCCAGTGGTATCACTTCCACCTGGGATTTTGCTACATTGAACAAGAACAGGATAGAAGGGCCGGTAATGGATAACCATTTCGGTATGCTTACCATTACCTGGGAAAAAGACCCGGTGATACGGATGGAGGTCATAGACAAATACAAAAACAGCAGGATCGAATATACTATCAATAAAAGCCAGATAGAATTCAAATAAGCAATCAATCACACATAAACAGGACAACAATGAAAAGGATCGTATCAGTTTTTTTAGCACTTGTATTGCTGATGTCTTTCAGCAAGCTGAATGCACAGCAAGCCAACGATGCTAAGATGAAAACGTTCATCGACGCATTAATGAAAAAAATGACACTCGAAGAAAAGATCGGGCAACTGAACCTTCCCGGCAGTGGAGATATAGTAACAGGCCAGGCACAAAGTTCTGATATCGGTAAAAAGATACGGGAAGGAAAAGTAGGCGGTCTTTTCAATATTAAGTCCGTAGCAAAAATAAAAGATGTACAAAAGGTGGCAGTAGAAGAAAGTCGCTTGAAGATCCCGTTGATCTTTGGTATGGATGTGATTCACGGCTATGAAACAGTATTTCCAATACCACTCGGGTTAAGCTGTACCTGGGATATGCAACTGGTAGAGAACAGTGCCAGGATCGCCGCCATTGAAGCAAGTGCCGATGGTATCAACTGGACATTTTCTCCAATGGTGGACATCTGCCGTGACCCAAGATGGGGGCGCATAGCAGAAGGCAGCGGTGAAGATGCTTATCTCGGTTCACAGATTTCGGCAGCTATGGTAAAAGGCTATCAGGGCAATGATCTGAAAGCAAATAATACTATCATGAGTTGCGTAAAGCACTATGCACTATATGGTGCCGCAGAAGCCGGCCGGGATTATGGTACTACAGACATGAGTCATCAGCGGATGTACAATGATTACTTTCCTCCATATAAAGCGGCGGTAGATGCCGGTGTGGGAAGTGTGATGGCTTCCTTCAATGAAGTGGATGGTGTACCTGCCACAGCTAATAAATGGCTGATGACAGATGTACTGCGCAAACAATGGGGCTTCAAAGGATTTGTGGTAACAGACTATACAGGTATTAATGAAATGATTGATCATGGACTGGGAGATGAGCAAACAGTATCTGCCAAAGCATTAATGGCGGGCATTGATATGGATATGGTGGGAGAGGGAATTTTAAAGAATACACAAAAATCATTAAAAGAAGGAAAAGTGACGATGGCGCAGATCGATGCCGCCTGCAGAAGGATACTTGAAGCCAAGTATAAACTCGGATTGTTCGATGACCCGTATAAGTATTGCGACGAGAACAGGGCGAAGACCGAGATTTTTACAGCAGCCCATCGAAAAGAAGCAAGAAGTACTGCCGCACAGAGTTTTGTATTGCTCAAAAATCAAAACAACCTGTTGCCATTAAAGAAAAGTGGCACCATTGCTTTGATCGGCCCGCTGGCTGATAACAAACAAAACATGCCCGGTACCTGGAGCGTAGCAGCCAATTTTGAAAATGCCACTTCGGTATTAAAAGGATTACAGGAAACGGTGGGAGATAGGGTAACGATCCTCCATGCAAGAGGCTCCAACCTTGACGAAGACAGCCTCTTTGAAGAAAGAGCAGGTATGTTTGGTAAATCATTGAGAAGAGATAGCCGCCCTGCCAGTGTGATATTGCAGGAAGCGCTGGATATTGCCAACCGTGCCGATGTAATTGTAGCTGCATTGGGCGAATCATCCGAAATGAGCGGTGAGTCATCCAGCCGTTCAGATATTGAGATACCACAATTGCAGCAAGACCTGCTGAAAGCATTGCTGAAAACCGGTAAGCCTGTAGTGCTGGTTTTATTTACCGGTCGTCCGCTGGCACTGAAATGGGAAAATGATAATGTGCCTGCAATATTAAATGTATGGTTTGGCGGCAGCGAAGCCGGTTATGCCATTGCCGATGTATTGTTTGGCGATGTGAACCCTTCGGGAAAGCTCAGTACTACCTTTCCGCAGAATGTGGGACAGGTACCGCTGTTTTATAATCATAAGAATACCGGCCGCCCGCTGGGAGAAGGACAGTGGTTTTCCAAGTTCCGTTCTAATTACCTCGATGTGAGTAACGAACCTGTTTACCCATTTGGCTTTGGCTTAAGCTATACTGCATTTAGTTACAGCGATATCAAACTCAGCAGCACTTCATTAAAAGGGAATCAAACTCTCACGGCATCTGTTACCATAACCAATACCGGCAAGTATGATGGCAAAGAAGTAGTGCAATTATATATCCGTGATGTGGTAGGTTCAGTAACAAGACCCGTGAAGGAACTGAAAGGTTTTAAAAAAATAGACCTGAAAGCAGGCGAAACTAAAACCGTTTCCTTCGCCATTACACCTAATGACCTCAAGTTTTATAATTATGACCTGAAGTTCGATTGGGAACCCGGTGAATTTCAGATCATGATCGGTGGAAATTCAAGAGATGTGAAGATGGGAAAAGTAAACTGGACTAAATAAGAACAAATTCTAAATCGGCTGCTGAATGAAACACCTGCCTGCACTAGTTTTTCTTATACTGTTTGCGGGTAATGTGTTTGCTCAGCAGCCTTTCACTTTATACTCCCCGGACTCTTCTCTCCGGCTTGAAGTATCAACAAATAGTAAAATAGCATGGAAACTATTTGCCGCCGATGAACTGCTGGTTCAGTCTTCCGGTGTTGATCTTGAATTGGCTGATGGCAGGCGGATCTCAGATCAACCTGCTGTAACCCGACATGAACAGTGGTCTAAAAAGAGTGAAATTATTGTTCCTGTCCCTTACCGGAGCAGAAAGATTTTGAATGAGTATAATTTTTTGGGATTATCATTTAAAGAGCCTTTCCTGCTACAGTTCTTCTTATATAATAATGGAATGGCTTATAGTATAGGATTTTCTTCCCTTGATTCAGTTGCCATAAAAAATGAAACGGCCTTATTTGAAATTGATCCCAAGTCAGAACTATGGTTTGCACATATTGATAAGCGGCAGGGAATGGACCGCTTTCATACCAGCTTTGAAGGAGTTTATAAAAAAGAGGTACTGCAGGAAATTCCCGATACCATGCTTACCTATGCGCCGGTTACAGCTTCATTGCCGAATGGGTATAAGCTGGCTTTTTCAGATGCCAACCTTGTTGATTATCCCGGTATGTTTTTACAAAAAACAAGTCATGGGTTGAAAGGAGTGTTTGCACCTTATCCATTGAAAGAAGAAATGACTGAGGGGGAATTCCCCCAACTGATCGTAACAGAGAGGGCTGATTATATTGCCAGAACGGAAGGCTTCCGTATGTTGCCATGGCGGGCTGTACTTGTGGCAAAGAATGATATCGAATTGCCTGTAAATGATTTGCTTTACTGCCTGGCCTACCCACCAGATAAAGACATGGATTTCTCCTGGGTAAAACCAGCCAAAGGAACCGATGAATGGATAACCGGTACCAACTTATTTGATGTACCCTTTGTAGCGGGCCTCAATACAGCTACCTATAAATACTATATTGATTTTGCCAAACGCTTCGGCTTTGATCAGATAATGCTCGATGCTGGCTGGAGTGATGTGAAAGATCTTTTTAAGATTAACCCGGACATTGATATGAATGAACTGGTACTGTATGGAAAATCAAAAGGCATCAAACTCATGCTCTGGACACTTTGCTCCACATTGGATAGGCAATTAGACAGCGCATTGAAGCAATTCAATAAATGGGGTGTGCATTCCATCATGACGGACTTTATGGACCGTGATGATCAGAAGACCGTGAATTTTTATCACCGCATTGCCAAAGCCTGTGCGGATAATAAGATTGCCGTCATGTTTCATGGCGCTTTTCCGCCGAAGGGCTTCCACCGCACATGGCCCAATGCCATTACACAGGAAGGTGTGCTGGGCGCCGAATGGAATATCTGGAGCGAATTGGCCACACCGGAACACAATGTGGCTTTAGCTTATACAAGAATGCTGGCCGGCCCGCTTGACTATGAACCCGGCTTATTGCTGAATGCACAAAAAGACCAGTTCAGGCCAATCGGTAAAAACCCAATGAGTATCGGCACCCGTTGTCATCAACTGGCGATGTTTGTAGTGTACGACAGTCCTTTGCAAATATTCAGTGGTAACATCAGCCAGGGAATAAAGGAGCCGGCTTTTATGGAATTGCTTGGAAGCATCCCGACCACCTGGGATGAAACAAGAGTACTGCAGGGAAAGATCGGGGAATATATAATTACAGCAAGAAGAAAAGGAAATGACTGGTTTGTTGCAGGTTTAAATAACAGTGCAGCAAGAGAGATTTCATTATCATTGAACTTTATTGGTAAAGACGGATATAAGATGACCCTTTGCAAAGACGGGCTGAATGCGCATAACTACGGCAGCGATTATAGTTTAACTAATGCAGACATTAATGACGGGAAAATGGTAACATTGAATATGGCTCCCGGTGGCGGATTTTTATTAAAACTAACCAGGAAACAAAAATGATATACCGGAACAGGAAGATTGTTGCAGCACTGGTGATACTTTCATTGATGCTGGCATATTCATCATCCAAACAAAGCAACACGAGAACTTTTGTTTGATATAATAAATTGCATGCGCTAAATAAGAATTTCTTAAACTGATTTTATGGTGAAAAAGAATTTATTACTGATAGTTATACTTGCTCAATGTTTTTTTGCAGCAGCGCAAAAAAAGACCATCGATCAACGGGTTGATTCGGTATTAAAGAAGATGACGCTGGAGGAAAAGGTCGGCCAGATGAACCAATACAATGGTCCGTGGGCGGCTACGGGTCCATTAACAAATGACAACGATTTGTTAGGCCAGATCAAAACTGGCAAAGTTGGTTCTATGTTGAATGTAACAGGGACAGGCCGAACAAGGGAGTTGCAGGAACTGGCATTGCAATCAAGATTAAAGATACCATTACTGTTCGGGCAGGATGTGATACATGGCTATCGTACTATTTTCCCAATTCCGCTGGCAGAAGCAGCCAGCTGGGACATTCCGGCAATTGAAAGATCGGCAAGAGTGGCGTCAACAGAAGTTGCTGCAGCCGGCGTACACTGGTCTTTTGCTCCGATGGTGGATATTGCCCGTGACCCACGCTGGGGAAGGGTAATGGAAGGTGCCGGCGAAGATCCTTATCTCGGTTCACTGATCGCCACAGCAAGAGTAAAAGGTTTTCAGGGAAGGGGCCTGGGGCAAACCGATGCAGTAATGGCCTGTGCCAAACATTTTGCCGCATACGGAGCAGCCGTTGGCGGCCGTGATTATAATTCGGTTGACATGAGTCTTCGGCAACTGCATGAAGTGTACCTGCCGCCATTCAAAGCAGCAGCGGAAGCTGGCGTGGCCACGTTCATGAATTCATTTAATGATCTGAACGGCATACCAGCCACCGCTAATACTTATTTGCAAAGAGATATTTTAAAAGGGCAGTGGAAATTCAAAGGATTTGTGGTGAGTGATTGGGGCAGTGTGGGAGAAATGATCAATCATGGCTACTCAAAAGACAACGCAGAAGCATCCATGCAGGCTACCAATGCTGGTAGCGATATGGATATGGAAAGCAGGAGTAATATTCAGCACCTGGCCAAACTGGTAAAAGAAGGCAATGTAAAAATGGCAACGGTGGACGATGCAGTACGCCGCATTTTAAAAAAGAAATTTGAAATGGGCCTGTTTGATGATCCGTTCAAGTATTCAAATGAAGCAAGAGAAAAGGCACAATGGAATAATACTGACCACCTCGCTGCGGCAAAAGACATGGCGAAAAAAAGCATTGTATTGTTAAAGAACAATGGTGTGCTGCCGCTGGTAAAAGAGAAATATAAAAGCATTGGCCTGATAGGACCTTTTGTGACAGCTAAAAGCGATAACCTCGGTTTCTGGAGTTATGACTGGCCGGATGATTCCACCCGTATTGTAAGTGTATTTGAAGGAGTGTTAAGGAAGAAAACGCCGGAAACAAAATTGTTGTATGCCAAAGGATGTAATATAAAGGATACATCCACGGCTGGTTTTGCAGAAGCTATTGCAATAGCCAACCAGTCAGACATTATCATCCTCACCGTTGGCGAAGCAAGAGATATGAGCGGCGAAGCCAAAAGCCGTAGTAGCATCCGCCTGCCGGGTGTGCAGGAAGAATTGGCAAAAGCCATCATTGCTACTGGTAAGCCGGTAGTGGTACTGGTAAGTGCGGGGCGTCCCTTAATATTTAATTGGATAGCGGATAATGCACCCGCCGTACTTTATACCTGGTGGCTGGGCACACAGGCCGGTGATGCGATCGGCGATGTACTGTTTGGAGAATATAATCCTTCCGGCAAATTGCCGATGAGCTTTCCCAGAACGGAAGGACAAATTCCCATCTACTATAATTATTATAATACGGGCCGCCCGGCTAGGAACGACAGCGACCTGAATTATGTATCCGCATATACCGACCTGCCAAACAGCCCAAAGTTTCCTTTTGGCTATGGTTTAAGTTATACCAGCTTTCAATACAGCGATCTGAAACTGAGTAAAAAGAAAATGACAGCAAATGATCAACTGGAGGTTTCAGTCACTATTACCAACACTGGGAAATATGACGGGGAAGAAGTGGTGCAACTGTACCTGAGAGACTTAGTAGGTTCCATAGTGAGGCCCGTTAAGGAATTGAAAGATTTTCAAAAGATAAAACTCAGGGCAGGCGAAAGTAAAACGCTGAAGTTTATGATCAACAGATCAAAACTGCTTTTTTGTAATGAACAGTTGCAATGGATAGCGGAGCCCGGTGAATTTGAATTGATGATAGGAAGTTCATCAGGTGATATAAGGGTAAGAGATAAGTTCGAACTGTTCAAATAATCACGCTAAAGCTGCTTTATGGTTTCTTGTATATCTAAAAATATTATCGGGCAAGGCTGCTTGCTATTTGTATCATTGCTATTGACTGCAACTGGTGCTGCGCAAGTGATCACTTTGCCCAAGGATTGTAAGTTTAAAATGGGTGATGATATAGCATGGGCCGTTTCGGGCTTTAATGATGCCGGATGGGAAAATAAAAAATTAGCCACCGGCTGGTCGGCCATTAACGTGCAGAAAGATGTATATGCCTGGCACCGGATTCATGTCTTCATTCCTTCCTCTTTAAAAGCTGCTGCAGAAAAGGGAAAGGTATTAAACCTGAAGCTTGGAAAAATAGATGATGTGGACCAAACATTCCTGAATGGAAAACTTATTGGGCAAACCGGCTCTTTTCCTCCCAACTATTTGACAAAGTATAATGTGCCGAGAGTTTATCCTGTTTCAGTAAATGATATTTTATGGGACCGGGAAAATATTATAGCTGTTAGACTTTTTAGTCCCGACCCTGGCGGTGTAGGAATGTATGAAGGTCCCTATACACTTGGCCCATCACAATGGACAGATTTGATCACAATATCACCGGCCATTATTGCAAAAACTGATAATAGTTTCACTACCATCCTTACATTCTTAAATGAAGGAGGTCAGCCATTTGATGGGTCTATCAAATACTTGGTTCAAACCAAGGCAGGTAAAGAATTGCTTTCAGAAATCAAGCCGGTTCACATCGCGGCTGGCAAAGGAACTACGGAAACTATTGAATTTTCAGCTTACCAACCGGTGGGGGAAGATTTTTTTGTAGTGCGCTACGAGGTTTCCGATTATGAAGGATTGACCACCATAAAGAATGAACGGTTTTACCTCGCTAATAAAAAAAAGAAAATTGAAGTGGCGGCTGAACCCAGGCCCGTTGTCAGTAATAAAATAAAAGATGTTTTTACTTCCATTCCTTTTCAGGATCAGCAGCAGCAGGGATATTTGGGAAAACGGATGAATCAAAATCTTACCGCACGATTATTAAAGCTGGACGAAGAAGGAACACTGGACGGTTATTTGCAAAGACCTGGTCATCAGGATTGGGCAGGAGAACATATTGGAAAATATTTGGAAACGGCCTGCAATGTTTGGAAAAATACAGGCGATACCAGTTTGAAAATGCAGATGGACCGCCTGGTTTACCAGTTGATAAATGCCCAGCTTCCCGATGGATATTTAGGAACCTACACTCCTGATTTTTACTGGACAAGCTGGGATGTGTGGAGTCATAAGTATAATCTCTATGGATTGCTTGCATATTACACCACCACAGGTTACTTGCCCGCCCTGGAAGCAAGTAAGAAAATTGGTAACCTGTTATGTACCACTTTTGGAAATAAGCCCGGGCAGCGGGATATTATTCTCTCCGGCACTCATATGGGAATGGCTGCAACCAGTGTGCTGGACCCGATGGTGGAATTATACCAGTACACCGGAGAAAAAAGATACCTCGACTTTTGTTATTATATTCTGGAAGCATGGGAGCAAAACAACGGCCCAAAGATCTTCAGTTCATTGCTGTCAGCAGGGCAGGTAAATAAAGTAGCCAACGGCAAGGCGTATGAAATGCTTTCAAACCTGGTGGGGCTTTCCAATTTTTACCGGCTTACTGGCGATGAAAGAATGCTGAAGCCGGTAATGATAGCTTGGAATGACATCGTGACAAAGCGATTGTACATAACTGGCACCACCAGTACGCATGAACATTTTAAAGAAGACAATTTTTTACCCGCCCGCAATGAAGATAATATGGGTGAAGGATGCGTGACTACCACCTGGATACAGTTAAACCATAGCCTGCTTAATATTTCCGGCGATATGAAGTATGCTGATCAAATTGAACGGTCTGTTTATAATCATTTACTGGCCGCAGAAAATCCGCAAACGGGTTGTGTGAGTTATTACACACCATTGATGGACAAGAAACCCTACACCTGTAATATTACATGTTGTCAATCCAGTGTGCCAAGGGGGATTGCGATGATACCTTATTTTACGTTTGGTAATATTAATAACATACCAATGGTAATGCTGTATGAGCCGGCCAAATATAAAGAAACAATAACCACCACCGATCAGCAGAAACTGAACGTAGCCCTAAACATTGAAAGTACCTTTCCTCAAGATGGCAATGTGATCATTACGGTAGATATTCCGAAAGCGGCTTCTTTTTCTATCGGATTAAGAGTGCCGGCTTGGAGCAATTCATTTGTAGCAACAGTGGGGAAAGATATTTACCAATTCAGAAAGGCCGGACAAAATTGTATCATTTATCGTAATTGGAAGCCCGGTGATAAGATCAGGATCAGTTTTAAAATGCCGGTACAGGTACTTGGTGGAGGTAAAAGCTATTCCGGTCAGCTTGCATTTCAAAGAGGGCCGCAGGTGCTGGCCATTGATGACACGTTAAATACTCAACTATTAAAACAGTATAAATTGATACCCGAAGAAAAGTTGGTGGTTGAAAAAACCGTACTGCAAAATAATACAGGTTTGCTACCCGGCCATTGGATCGGTAAGCAGGCCTATACCTTGCAGATCACAGACAGCAATAACAAAAAACAACAACTGGTACTGGTACCTTTTGCAGATGCAAGCCAAACGGGAGGGGCCATAAGAGTTTGGATGCCATTCTCCATGCCAAAAAAATAAAAAGCGAATTAGTGTTGATTCATTTCACTTCTTCAAAGTCAATATAATCTCCGGCCTTTGTTTTAGGTTCCGGCTTGGCTGGCGATGGCCCGGGAGTATAACCTTGTTCCTGCTGGTTCATTTGCTCCTGCATCCGGGTCTGCATTTCCTTAAAACCTTTTTTGATCTTCCGGGAAGCCATATAAACAGGTATCACCAGTTTAAAAATGAACTTGTATAAAATATAAGCCAGTATGGCGTACAATACGTATTTCACAGGGCAAAGATAAGCAGGCTGTTTTTTTAGTTGCCGGAAAAAGATGTTTGTTTACCGATTTATTTACTCGAAGTAGTTAAGGATATAATAAAAGGGTATGTACTAAACAACGTGAATTATTTATGAAAAAAATTATAACAATTGCACTGATACTCTTTACTGGAAATATTTGTTTTTCCCAGAACTCTTACACCACGCCAAACGTAAATGGCTTATCCTTTCCCTTATTTCTCGATAAAGCGGTGAGAAGCAGTTTTGATAGTAAGCTTAGCGATCTTGGAATAGATGGCTCTTGTTGGATAAAATTTAAAATTTCACCCTCTGGTAATATTAAAGAATTGGAAATCAGCCCCGGAACTGATTCTTCTTTAACTGCCGTTTTAAAAGAAGCAGTACTTCATTCAGACGGCCTCTGGACATTTCGTAACGAAAAGGAATGGCTCATTCTTCCTTTCAGGTATACGTTGCAAAAAGAGGGTAAAACTGAAACTGTAGCTCTTAACTCCAATGAGTTGAATAGCTTTTTTAGTGAAGAAGCAAACTCGCAAATCACCTGGACCTTTTTACCGGTTCAGGAATTTGTTAGCCCATTTGACAGAGGAACGGGTACAAAGCTTAAGATAAAAAAAGAGAGTAATTGACCCCTCCTGCGGGCATAGTGAGAACATACTGAGAGCATGGTGAGAGCATAGTGAAAGCATGGTACAAGCATAGAGACTTCATGAGAGTCCATGCAATTATCCACATTCCCTGAAAGACAAACAAACAACAAACAGCAAAAAACAACATTTTCAGGGAATAATGCACATTAAACGACAAAAACAGACATAAACCGGAAACTGCCATTCCTGAGGGATATATATTGCATAAGAAGCAAGTATGTTTTACCGAATTATTAATCTTGCCTGTTTCCGTTCCCTTTTTTGGCTGGAATAGCACAATTGCCTTACATTTGCAACGGAAATAGCAGTAAGAAGGGAACGAGGCCGTTCCCTTCTTCTTTTATACCACATGAGCAACGATACACAAATACAAATGCTGGAAAAGAAAGTGGAAGCGCTGATAAGCGCCGAACCGGAGCTTTTCCTGGTAGAAGTAAAGATCAAACCCACTAATAACATTAAGGTGTTTATTGATGGAAATCAGGGAGTTAGCATCGAAAAGCTCGTTCAATATAACCGGCGCCTGTACAAGCAATTGGAAGAAGAGAATATCTACCCCAATGGCGATTTTTCGCTGGAAGTTTCCTCGCCCGGGCTGGACGAACCCCTGAAGCTACACCGGCAGTACCTGAAAAATATTGGCCGCTATGTAGAGGTAACCGATCTGGAAGGGGGGAAAAAAGAAGGAAAACTGCTGAGTGCTGATGAAAAGAGCATCGTGGTGGAAGAGCAAAAAGGGAAAGGAAAGAAATTAGAGATAGTGCAACACACTATATTTTTTGATAACATAAAAACAACAAAAATTCAAATCAAATTCTAAAAAACAGTGGCGAGCCCTGAGCTGTGAGCTGCGAGACAACCCCACTCCTGTAGGGTTCAAACTCGAAACTCGAAACTCGAAACTCAAAACTAAATTCATGAGTTATGGCAAGTATCAACCTGATTGAGGCGTTCCAGGATTTTAAAGAGGCGGAAAATATTGACCGCCCTACCATGATGAAAGTAGTGGAAGATGTATTTAAAACCCTGCTGCGCAAAAAATACACCAGTGATGACAATTTTGATGTGATCGTAAATGCGGAAAAGGGTGACCTCGAGATCATCCGCCGCCGGATGATCGTGGAAGATGGACAAGTGGAAGACCCGCTGGCACAGGTGGCTTATTCCGATGCCGTAAAAATTGAGCCCGACTTTGAAGTGGGTGAAGAACTATATGAAGAAATTGATCTGCTGGATTTTGGCCGCCGGGCCATCCTGGCTGCCAAACAAACACTGGCCAGCCGCATCAGCGACCTGAAGAAGAATGTATTAGCTAAGAAATACGGAGACCGTGTGGGAGATATCATCAGCGCTGAAGTATACCAGGTTTGGAAAAAAGAGATATTACTGCTGGATGAAGAAGGAAATGAGCTGATCCTGCCCAAAAGCGAGCAAATTCCACAGGATTATTTCAAAAAAGGAGAAAACATCCGTGCCGTAGTGAAGAAAGTGGACATGAAAAACAATAGCCCCGTGATCATCCTTTCCAGAACATCACCAGATTTTCTGGCTAAATTACTGGAGATAGAGGTCCCTGAAATATTTGATGGCCTGATTGTGATTAAGAAAATTGTGCGGGATCCGGGAGAAAGAGCTAAAGTTGCGGTAGAATCCTTCGATGACCGTATCGATCCTGTAGGTGCCTGCGTAGGTATGAAAGGCAGCCGTATCCACGGTATCGTAAGAGAATTGAAAAATGAGAATATCGATGTGATCAACTGGACAAGTAACATCCAGCTGCTGATACAGCGTTCACTCACCCCTGCCAAGATAACCAGCATGGAACTGGACAATGAAGGGAAGCATGCAAATGTGTACCTGAAACCCGACCAGGTGTCACTCGCTATCGGCCGGCGTGGAGTGAACATCAAACTGGCTACTGAGCTCACCGGCTATGAGCTGGATGTATATCGTGACAAAGAAGGCGAGGAGGAAGATGAATTTGATATCGACCTGGAAGAATTCAGCGATGAGATTGAAACCTGGATCATTGATGAACTGAAAAGAGTGGGTTGTGACACCGGTAGAAGCGTACTGAACCTTACACCCGAAGAACTGGAGC
>CALSAT010000060.1:0-13168 GCA_943372905.1 Bacteroides fragilis
AGAATGGAAAGATCCAGACAGTGTCAGTAATTATTATGCAGGGCAATGGATAAGCCACGAAGCTTATGGATATGGAGAATGGGGAAATAAATATAAAGAATATAAGGGTGAATGGCAATATGGCAGAAAAAACGGCCTTGGTACCCTTATGGAATTTGCTGGGAATCGTTTCATTTATTTTGGCAAATGGAAACATAATAAACAAGATGGAAGCGGGATTCAATATACACTCGAAAATGAAGCTGATATCCCTTACTGCAAAGGATGTATAAGGTATGTAGGGGAATGGAAGGATGGTAAAAAAAATGGACCGGGCCGGTGCTATGACAAAAACAATAAATTGATTTTTGAAGGATACTTTGTAGATGACAAACCAGTCAACTATCCTTTCAATTAATACATGTTATTAATATTTCAATACCTTAGTAATGAAATTCTGAAGTAAGTAGAATACGCATTTTAAAAGATTTTTACCCCTTGCTTCCTGTCCCCACGAACCAATTCATTACCCACCTCCCTTTGTAGCATTTTGTACCCCTCATCACCACAGCGGTCATTACATAAAATGCCAACTGAATGATTCCATATCCCAACCTTACTCCCCCACCCTCCTCACCACATCAATAAAGACCCGGCAACGGGTACACAAATTCTAAGCGCCAGTAAGAACTTATGAAGAATATTACAATAACTCAGCAAGATACAGACCATCACCAAAAGAAAACTTAATTTGGCTTTTATTATCTTTACTCACTAAAAGTCAAGAGAATGGCAGCGTCCCCTAATATTTTTTTACCCTTACATTTTAACGAACTGGTTGATTTGGTAAAAAAATTGCCGAAAAAAGAGAAGATTAAATTGATGGATTTACTCAAAGAAGAAATCCCGGCAACCATTCCTGAATCGCAGAAACAATTTGTTCGTAAAAGCATAAAAAAATATAACGCCCATCCGGAATTATTGATCTCAGAAAAAGATGCCTGGAAGATAATTGATGGAGACAAATGAGAAGTTTCAAACTTTCTTTTACCCCCGCAGCCACAGCACATATTATACAAATAGCTGCCTGGTACAATGAACAAAGCAAAGGCTTAGGCACCCGTTTCAAGAATAATCTGAAAAATGAACTGGCCGAAATAAAGAAAAATCCTTTTACCCGATCATTCCGTTACGATATTGTCCGGTTTGCCGTTGTAAAAAGATTCCCCTACGCAGCACATTATACAGTTGATGAAGATAATGCGGTCATTATCATCCACGCTGTTTTTGGATTCAAGGAAGACCCGGAAAAATGGAGGAAATAATTATTTTACTCACCCACCCTCCTCACCACATCAATAAAAAGTTGGCGACGGATACGGAAGCCAATAGATTCATATAATTGAATAGCCCCGGTATTGCTGGTAAGCACATGCAGAAAAGGGATAAAGGAATTATCAAGGATCAGTTTCATGATATGCAGCATCAGCGCCTTAGCATAACCATGCCCCCGGTGATCAGGATGAGTACACACAGCGCTTACTTCCATATAAGGAACCGGGTGCATACGCTGCCCCGCCATGGCCGCCAGTTTCCCATTCACAAAAATGCCAAAGTAGTTGCCAAATAAAATAGTGCGGGGCAAAAAAGGACCCGGCTTGGTAAGTGCCGTCAGTTCCAGCATCGCCGGAATATCCTCTTCACCCAGCGGCACGATCAGGGAGCTGGCAGTCGTGGTAAATCCCGCAACCGGTTCTTCATACACCATTTGGGTCACATCCATGTGCTGCAAGGTGGTCCACTTATCCGCATCCATGGAGAGGGAGTCCCAATAAGCAATAGCCACCCGGTTGCCCACCGGTACAAGTGCCAATAATGTATCGAGGTTTTTCGGGTTCAGTTCTTTGAACCCCGCAAAAGGGGCGATATCCGGTTGGTATAAACCCACATCGCCATCCACAATAGCGATATCGCTGTTGCCGGTAATGATAGCGTTCCAGATCATATTATCCAGGATATGGCTCATGTTGTTATGTTGCTGTTTGAAGTTGACGGGCCGGTAAGAAAATTATACCAAATTGACATTAAAGGTAACCTATTAGCAAGGACCTGTTTTAGATCAGTAACACATCAATAACGAAACGATAAAATACAGGCACACAGCCTGTCCCGTCTAAACGGGAGATAATACGGGTTGGACGGATGAATACGGATCTTTTACGCCGCTTCGCAGCGTAAACTGGATAATACATTGCAAAATGTGCTGACAATGTATTAAATCCTGCATTTTGATTTATCAAAATAATCTGTGTTCATCTATCCAATCAGCGTCATCCGTGTGCCTGTATTCAAAACAACCGTCTTCATCTGTGTGCAAAATGTATTTTAAAATGTCTATTGGGTATTACTTTTGGTAACCTGTTTCCCAACGGCAGAGAAAGATAAAAACATAAATCGACACGCAGGTATTCCCGTTTAGGTTATGCCTGCTTACGGAGGTACTTTGTAAGAATCACTATCTGCTGCCCTTCTATTCTTCCTTCTATTTGTTCCGTATTACCAGCTACCAGGCGGATATTCCTTACTACCGTACCCACTTTTGCATTGACGGTGGAGCCTTTTACATCCAATGATTTAGTGAGCACTACATTATCGCCGCTTTGCAGGATGGCGCCATAGCAATCTTTGTGCAGGTCAACGGAGCTATCATTTTCATGATCGCCGCTGGCTTTGGCCCAGGCCAGTTTCTCTTCATCCAGGTACATCATATCAATACTCTCAGCCGCCCAGCTCTCCTTGCGCAGCCGGTTCAGCATACGCCAGGCCATTACCTGCACAACTGGTACTTCACTCCACATGCTGGTGGTAAGGCATTGCCAGTGGGTGCTGTCCAGCTCTTCTTTCTTTTCTATTTGTGCCAGGCATTTAGGACAAATGAGTATCGCATCATCCATATTACCGGTGGCCGGTGGCACTTCATATATTTTGAGGCCTTCGGTTGCTTCACATAGTTCACATTTATTGCCACTTCGTCCGGCCAGTAATTCGTCTTGTCTCATGCTGTATTTTTTTTAGATGGCGGCGAAGGTAACTAAATATATTTTCCAGCCGCATGACTTATTGCTGCGGAATAATACCCAATAGACATTAAAAATACATTTAGCACACGGATGACGCGGATTAGACGGATTGTCCACGGATTTTTTATTCCGCCTTTGGCGGGATAAACTGGATTAATAAATCCTTAAACGCTTCTAAAATAAAGAAGGTTTGTAAATCCTTATACTGCAAAGCAGTATTAATCCGTTTTTATCCGTCCAACCCGTTTCATCCGTGTGCCTGTATTATTTCTATAACAGGCCGTGTGCCCGTGTGCAATATGTAATGTATCAATAAGCAGGATCAGCAGAGAAAGTGATGCGGAATCCGTTCAGGTCTTCAAATACAACCTCCTGCTTACCATAGAAAGTGAGTTCTGTCAATTCGATGATGCGGGCCCTGTATTTCAATTTTTCGATGAGGCCGGTGATGGACTTTACCCGGAAGTACAGCCCCGCATCCCGTATCTGTCCCGGCCCCATTTCTTTTTGTGAAGGGAATAGCATGATGGTGGCGCCTTCCCATTCCAGTTGTGCAAAGTTGAGTTCAGCATCCGGCTCCCAGGCAAGATTAGTACCCGTACAGGTAAAGCCGATACTCATGTACCATTCAAGTGTTTGCACCATATTAGCCACACCAAGAAAAGGGATGCAGACGGCCATGGGTTTTGGGGTTAATTAATATATTAGTTTACCAATTAAATGGGTGACTATAAGACCAGTTCCCCACTAACGACTGCTTACTACCGGCTATAGACTATCTCCTCACGACTCTGTTCGCCGTATTCCCAGCGGATTCTCTTCTTTCAGTTCATCCGGTAATAATTCATTGCTCCAGTTTTGAAAGGCCAGTGGCCGTACAAAACGTTTTATCGCATCAGCTCCTACAGAACCAAACCTTGCATCGGTAGTAGAAGGGAACGGTCCGCCGTGCTGCATACTCAAACAAACTTCCACACCGGTTGGCACACTGTTGAGAATAAAACGTCCACAGATATTGATTACGGCATCCACCAGCTTTTGATGGATACGCATATCATTATCGGTTGACATCAGTGTAGCAGTTAGTTGTCCTTCTAATTGGGTGGCTACCTGCACCATTTCTTTCATGTCCTTACAACGGATGACCAGTGAGTAAGGTCCAAATACTTCCTGGTGTAACAACGGGTTACTTAAAAATGTTTGCCCGGTGGCGGTAGCAATAGTGGCAGCGCCCTGGTTAATGGTTGGTTTAGCTTCAGCAAAAGCTACCAGCTCCACTCCTTTTTGTGTAAGGGCATTATCTTTTTTCTTCCGGTAGTTTTTAAAAATACCGGGGTGCAGCATCGTGGCGGGTACGGTCTTTTTTATTTCATCGCCCAATACCTGCATGAATTGCTCCAGGTCTTTACCATCCAGTCCAATGATCAATCCGGGGTTGGTACAGAATTGTCCCACGCCGAGAGTAATAGAACCCGCATACATCCTGGCCATGTCGGCAGCTGATGATTTGGTTTTCTCTGGTAATAAAAATACCGGGTTGATGCTGCTCATCTCGGCAAAAACAGGAATGGGTTCTTTGCGCTGGTTGGCCCAATCGAATAATTGTTTGCCGCCTGCATACGATCCGGTAAAGCCAACAGCCTTTGTATGCGGATGTTCCACCAAAGCTTTGCCTGTTTCAAAACCGGCACCGTGCACATGAGCAAATACACCTTCGGGCATAGCACTATCGGTGGCTGCTTTTAATATAGCACCAGCCACCAGTTCACTTGTTTTGGGATGGGCAGGATGAGCTTTTACGATCACCGGGCAACCGGCAGCCAATGCAGTGGCCGTATCACCACCAGCAGTAGAATAGGCAAAGGGAAAATTTGCGGCACCAAACACTACCACGGGACCAATGGGTATCATCATCTTCCGGATATCCGGCTTAGGAGGATTCTTATCAGGTATGGCCCTGTCAATCCTTGCTTCCAGCCAATCGCCTTTTTCGCAGGCATCAGCATAGGAAGTTAATTGGTACATGGTCCTGGCCCTTTCATTTCTTAAGCGGGCCTCGGGCAAATTAGTTTCTTCTCCTGCTGTTTGCAGCAGTTCATCACCCAATGCTTCGATAGCAGTGGCAATCGCCCGCATGAAATCAGCCCGTTGCTTTAAAGAGCATTTCCGGTAGCTGTGAAAAGCTTTCCATGCCTGTTGCATAACGGTTTCTATTTCATTGGGTGTTGCATCTTTGAACATGGGCAAGGAGATTGAAGATTTTATTTTGAATATGCTATATGAATGATGAACGAGTTACAACTGCTCACCGCTTTCGATTAAAGACTACCGTCTAACGACTCCCGGCTATTAATTCCGTCCGTGATTACTTTCAGCACTCTTTCCCTTTCCTCTCCTTCCAGCACTAAGCGGGGCGCCCGTACGTATTCACTGCCAATACCAGTTTGTGCAGCGGCCAGTTTTATATACTGCACCAGTTTAGGATGAATATCTAACTCCAGCAGCGGCATGAACCAGCGGTAGATCTTGGTGGCTTCTGCTATCTTACCAGCTTTTACCAAATTGAATATAGCCACTGTCTCTTCCGGAAAAGCACAGACCAATCCGGCCACCCAGCCATCGGCACCGAGACACAATTCTTCCATGGCCAATGTATCCACTCCGCATAAAATCTTGATACGGTCGCCAAAACGGTTCTTCATTCGGGTCAGGTTGGTCACATCTCTTGAACTTTCTTTTAAGGCGGTTATGTTATCACATTCGATCAGTGCATCAAACATATCGGGCCTTGTATCTATTTTATAATCCACGGGGTTATTATAGATCATAATGGGCAGGTCGGTTGATCTTGCCACGGCTTTAAAGTATTCCACCGTTTCCCGGTCATCGCTTTTGTACCGCATGGGTGGCAGCAGCATTAATCCATCTGCACCCCAGGCTTTTGCATTTGCGGCTTGCTGAATGGCATCTTTTGTACTGCTTTCTGCTATGTTCAGTATCACAGGTATCATGCCTTCCAGGTAGTTCACCGAGTGTTTTACCAATACCTCTTTTTCGGCTACGGTGATGGTACTGGCTTCGCCCAGGGAGCCTGCGAGGATGATGCCCTGCACACCAGCTTTCAATTGAGCGGTCAGGTTCTTTTCAAACATCGCCAGGTCCAGTTCATCATTTTGGGTAAAGGGGGTAAGCAGGGCGGGGTAAACGCCTTTCCAATCCACTTGCATAGTCATTATTTTAAGACGCTAAAGATAAGGCTTTCAATTTTTTACACTGCCGTAACAGTACCGGGGGTTTTTGTTTGGCCTTTACGGCACAACAACAAAAAATATTGCTTAATTTTCTACCCTGATTTCCCATCGTCTTTTATCAAAACAAATTACATGAGAAAAAATTTTACCCTTGTTTCCAGGTTATTATTGCTCATCCTTTTTCCGGGCCTCTTGCATGCCCAGGATGCAACAGATTATAACCTGATGCTGAATGCAGGAAAATTCACTCCTGCCACCAATGTGGCTGATCTGTCCAAAAGCTCAGCTGTATTTCAACAAAGCCTGTTCAATGGCAAGCACTATGTAACTATTCAGTTCAACTCGCTGCCTTCTGCCGCTATGAAAGAGCAACTAAAGGCCGCCGGTATTGAATTGCTGGATTACATTCCTAACCTGGCTTATACTGCTGCTATTAGCAGTACCACAGACGTGGCAGTACTGCGCAATTTTCCTGTGCGCAGTGTACTCCAGTTTTCTCCTTTACAAAAATCGGCGGCCGGTATTTTGACCAATGATGCTCCTGCCTATGCTACCAAGGTCCCCGGCTTTGCTGATGTGGATATAATAGCATACGAGAAGCTTTCTGCCGAAAAGATAATTGCCTCGCTGAATGCAGTAGGCGCCGGCATTGTGGCCGATGTGCCCGTGTTCAGAATGTTTACCGTACGGGTTCCGGTGCAAAACATTTCAGCATTGGCTTCCTTACCATTCGTTCAATGGGCTGAATATATTGCTCCGCCAAGTGTACCGGAGAATTTGCCCGGCCGCTCCCTTCACCGTGTCAGTGTGCTGAACGATGGAGTTCGCAACCTGAAAGGTGATGGTATGAACATCGGCATCTGGGACGAAAGGGCCAGCCAGCACCTTGATTTTTCTCCTGCCGGTCGTATGATCAATGTTGACCCGGGCGCTGCAGGCAGCCATGGTACACACGTATCAGGTACTGTAGGCAGCAGGGGTATCATCAATCCTGCGGCAAGAGGTATGGCCCCCAATGCCACGATCTATTCGTACTATGGTTTTTCCGGTGATGTGCAGGTTACCATGTCCACTGCTATTCCTAATAATACACTGATCTCCAGTAATCACTCCTACCATGATGGATTGGGTGTGCAGTGCGGTCTTACCGGCGCTTCGGCTGGTTATTCCCTGCGGGCCAGAAATACGGATATCAACCTGAACAATAACCTCTACCACTTACATTGCCATTCGGCCGGTAATGCACAAACTTCCTGCACCAGCGGATGGGGCACCATTACCGGTACGGGTAAATCAGCTAAGAATAACCTGGTAGTAGCTGCCATTACCTCTTTTGAAGCTATGACCGGCTACAGCAGCTTTGGCCCCGTGCATGACGGTAGGGTAAAACCAGAGATCAGTGCTATGGGAGATGGTGTGTTTTCTACTTACACACCATTAAATACATACGGTACCATATCCGGAACTTCTATGTCCACTCCGGGTGTTACCGGTACAGTGGCATTACTGGCGCAGCGCTACAAGCAATTAAATGGCAATGTGCTTCCTCCATCAATGTTGATTAAGAACGCTGCCTGTAATACCGCACAGGACCTTGGTAATGTGGGGCCGGACTACCGTTTTGGTTTTGGCCGCATCAATGCACTGAAGGCGGTACGCATACTGGAAGACAACCGCTATGTATTAAATACCATCGCTACCGGTGCTAATAATGATATTACTATTTCCGTTCCTGCCGGTACTGCCCGCTTACGGGTAATGCTTACCTGGAATGATCCTGCAGCAGCAGCGAATGCCAGCACAGCATTGGTAAATAACCTGGACCTGAGAGTGATCGAAGGTGCCAATACTTATTTACCCTGGATATTGAATCCCACTACTCCGTCTATCGCTGCCACACAGGCCGATGATAATATCAGTAATATAGAACAGGTAACAGTGAATAACCCTGCTGCCGGTACATATACATTACGGGTAAATGGCGAAGCCGTTACTACCGGACCCAACCAGGCCTATGCGCTGACATGGGAAGTGGAGCAACCTTATATAGAAGTTATTTATCCCAATGGCGGTGAAAGCTTTTCCCCTTCCGGCACACAGGTCATCACCTGGGACAATGCCGGGGTAACGGGCACACAAACTGTTCAGTACTCCTTAGATAATGGCGGCACCTGGACCACTATCTCTGCATCTGTGGCAGCAGGTACTACCCGACTTAACTGGACCGTGCCTGCCGGTGCCAATACTTCTACGGCTTTGATCCGGGTATTCAGCGGCGCAATTACTGATAACAGCGATGCTACTTTCAAAATTCTTGGCACTACCACCGGCTTCAGCGGTTCTGGTGTAAGCTGCAATCCGGGTGAAGTGATCTTTAACTGGACCTCAGTAGCCAATGCTACTCACTACGATATCTTCCGGCTGGATCCTGCTACGGGCGACTTTGTAGCATTGGGTTCAAATATTACCGGTACCACTTATACTGCCACTGGTCTTACACCGAATGCAAGTTTGTGGTTTACCATCCGCTCAAAGAATAATACAACAGGTGCTGTGAGTGAAAGGGCCAATGCCATCAACGTAACTGTTTCTAATGGTGGCGGCGGACTTGGTGCAGTGGGCACTATCTCCGGACTTACTTCTGCCTGCGGCAACCAAACTGGTGTGGTATATAACATTGCCGCTGTGGCCGGCGCTACTTCTTACACCTGGGCCGTACCCGCAGGATTTACCATCACCTCCGGACAGGGCACCACCAGTATCACCGTAGATATTACCGGTGGCAGCAGCGGAAACATTACCGTATATGCAAGCAACGGAACTTGCCAAACTGCTCCTAATTCAATAACTATTGCATCTGGCAATGCAGGTGCTGCGCCTGCTTCCGGCGGTAACCAATTGCAAACGGTTTGTCCCGCCGGTGTAGTGCCAACGCTTACTGCTACCGCCACACCAGCCGCTGGTTATACCATCGTTTGGTATAGTGCGGCCACAGGTGGTACGGTTGTAACAAGCCCAACGCTTAGTGCTGTGGGAACCGTTACTTATTACGCTGCCAGCAGAGAAACGGCTTCCGGTTGCGAAAGTGCCACCAGGACACCAGTGGTGCTGACCATAACTGCTGTTCCGGCTGCCTCTGCCAGTGCAGGCAGTGCCACCACATTCTGCCAGGGTGGCAACGTGGTACTGACGGCTAACAGCGGTTCCTCTTATGTATGGAACCTGGGAGGTAACCCGATCAGCGGTGCTACTGCTCAATCTTACACGGCTAATGCATCCGGATCTTATACAGTGACAGTAACCAATGGTACATGTACCAGTACTTCCACTGCAATAGTGGTAACAGTAAATCCATTGCCTGCTGCTAATGTGACTGCTGGCGGTACCACTACATTCTGCCAGGGTGGCAGCGTGGCACTGAACGCATCAGCCGGAACTTCATGGCTCTGGAGCAATGGCGCTACCACACAGGCCATCACTGTCACTAATACGGGCAACTATTCTGTAACGGTGACGAATGGCAGTAGCTGTTCTGCTTCTTCTGCTTCTACTTCAGTAGCGGTAAGCCCGAACCCGGTTGCTACTATTACCGCCTTCCCATACACCAGATTATACCCCGGATTGATAACCACCCTTACTGCCAACGTAACACCAACCGGCACTTATAACTATGCCTGGTTTAAAAATGGTGTCGCTGTTCCGGGTGCTGTTTCTTCCACTCTCGCCGGTATCGACCTGGATGATCTGGGCAGCTATACTGTGAGAGTGACGAACACCACCGGATTACCCTGCAGCAATACATCACCTGCGGTGGATATCCTGGATTCTGCTTATACCAAACTGTTCATCCTGCCGAATCCTAACAATGGTGAATTTGATGTGGTATATCACAGTGCCGGTGCCAATACTTATACGCTGAGCCTCTACGATTCAAGAGGCGCTGCAGTGTACCGCAAGGCTTATACCATTGCTTCGCCTTACCAGCGTATGTATGTGAACATCAAACAGCATGGCCGTGGTCTGTACCAGGTAGTGCTGACGGATAAGAGCGGTAAACGCATTGCCAATGGCCAAGTGGTGATACAATAGATAATAACATTTGATATCAGAAAGGCTGTCCGGTTTCCGGGCAGCCTTTTTTTTATAAGTAATCGCACACAGCTTGTCCCGCTCAAGCCTATCGTGTGGACACAAATAATACAGGCACACGGATGACACGGGTTGGACGGATGAACACAGATTAATACTGCTACGCAGTATAAGGATTTACAAACCTTTTTCTTGCGTTGAAATGGCGCAGCGTTTTACCAATTATATTTAAAATACATTTTGCACACAGCCTGTCCTGTCTAAACCTATCGTGTGGACACAAATAATACAGGCACACGGATGAAACGGGTTAGACGGATGAACACAGATTAATACTGCTACGCAGTATAAGGATTTACAAGCCTTTCTTTAGTTTAGGGGGGACAGGCTGTGTGCTTGTATTTTATCCGTGTGCCTGTATTTTAAATTTCTAATTAGGATAATTTCAAACCGAGGCCAAAAACTCCTCCGGGCAATCCTTCCGCCCCCAATTATTTGATATCAATTTTTTGATATCCGCCCGGCGCCATGACCGGCACCCCCTCCTGCATACCAGCGCTGCCCTGCGCAATAAAAGCGACACATTCCGCAGTGGTTCGGACACGTTCAGAAGTCATTCGGACATCGTCAGAAGTCGTCCGGACACGTTCCGCAATGGTTCGGACATCGTCAGAAGTCGTTCGGACATCGTCCGCAGTGGTTCAGACATCGTCAGAAGTGGTTCGGACACGTTCCGCAGTGGTTCGGACATCGTCAGAAGTCGTTCGGACATCGTCCGCAGTGGTTCGGACATCGTCAGAAGTGGTTCGGACACGTTCAGAAGTCGCTCGGACACGGGCGGAAGTGGTTCGGACATGGGCGGAAGTGGTTCGGACACGGGCGGAGGTCGTTCGGACACGGGCGGAAGTCGTTCGGACATGGGCGGAAACGAGGGTTTATTGATCAAAAAGGCGGGTATTTGAAGGAAATAGTATTGAAAATGAGATAGTTAGAATGGGTGTGTTTTCTTTTGGCTGGGAGTTGCGGAAAGCGGTGCTGCTACGGATATCGGGGGGATGGGGATGGTGCCGTAAAGTGGCCCGCCATACCTGAAACTGTCATCCCATGCTTTTAGCTGCCCCGGTTTTGCGGAAAATATGACCCTGCCGCTCCAGTACCTTCCACCAGCGACTTCTGCTTCTGCTACCAAGCTGCTCCCCTCTTATTATCAATTTTTTGGGTGCAGTTCGCAAAATTTTGATAATGAGATAACCCCGGCGGGCGGCTGTAAACCGCTTTACCCTACTCCCCACCAGCCTATTGCCCTGGTGTAAATACCCTGTTTTTGGTATTGCGGGAGTGAGGTGATTGGTGTAGGTTAGTTAAAAATTATCCGGGAATAAACGGGCAGCAACGTTTATAAACGTTTACCATCGGGGTATTGGCGCTACTGGTATGTTATGGATCTGTAGTTGATAATCAGGTGAATGATAAATTTATACGTTTAGAAAGTAACGCAAATACACGAGTTGTACACAACAAATTGGGCGTTCGTATTTTCTGTCATATCATAACTATTAACAAAAAAAGTACATTTATGAAGACATTAGCGGCATATTGTATAATTATCATTTTACTGTCTTCAGCGTTATACCTAGGAATTGGAGGTATGGGCAAAATCGAATTTCGTGATTCTTTAAAAGAGTGGTCTGTAAAAAAGCCAGATATATCAGATACAGCAAAAGTTAACTATAATGGATTGTCTTTTGACAACTCTATTGAAATGAATAAATCAGACATTGCAGAGGAATATATCATGTTTATTAAAATCTTTTTTTGGGCTGAACATATTCCTGATGTTGTTTGCTTACTAATTACCTGTTGTGCTTTTAGCCTGTTGGGCTCTATTATTTGGCTTTTGAGGGACTGTTTAGTTAGTAAAACTGAATTATGCAATCAAAAATATCTTCTTCATTGTTTACTAGGATTTTTGACAGGTTTTTTTGTGTTGGGGCTTACTTATGTTTTGCCAACTGTTTTATTAAAAGGAGACAGTCAATTTAGGCCAATTAGCCTTATGTTCTTTAGTCTTTTTGCTGGAATGTATTCATTTTCCTTTTACAACAAATTGTCTACACTTTTTGAGAAAAAAATATTTTCAGAAAATGAGAAGTAAAATTATAAGTATAAAAATTTTGGGGTTAGCCTTATTATTAACCGGGTGTCCATTAATGCGTACTCTAACAATTAAAGAAATCAATAGTCCAAGAATTCCGGAGGATTTAAGAAAATATTTATCAATCATAAGCTTAGATAGTAATTACAATTTCAAAAAAATTGATACTGTTTTTTTTATAGCTGGTAGGGACGGAGCTACTTATAAGGCGAATTATAAACTAGCCATGGACTCAAGTGTATCAACTTTGAATTTACTGGGATATTTGAACTATGAGAAATCGAATGTTGGATACGCTACCGAACAAGACAAATTATTTCTAAATTTTAGTATCATTAATTATTGCTGCTCCCCTCATCCGGAAATACATTGTGCTCCTACAAGAGAAGCAGCGAAAGATACAACTTCAAAACATCATTGCACTGGGTGGAAAGTCAATGTACGATAGTTACGAACTTTTTGCTGCGTACAACATGAACTGTGTAAAAAAACAAATAAAAAGCAGCCTTTTTTAAGGTTTAGCTGAACAGTAATTTGGTTGATACAAGCTGTTGTTCTTTACCACCGCAAATACCTGTTTTAATAGCTTGTTACATACTGCTATCAGTGCCTGT
>CALSAT010000061.1:0-13039 GCA_943372905.1 Bacteroides fragilis
GTGGGTAATGAATACCTGAGAGAGTCAACCGATGAGAAACTGTCCTCCCGGAATATTACCGGCGCAGATGCCGCTGATATTAAAAAGACAAGAGCTGAAGTAAGGTTCCTGCGGGCCTTCAACTACTGGGTGATGATGGACATCTTTGGCAAATCCACTTTTATTGATGAAACAAATGTGGTGGGAACAACCCTGCCCGGCGAAAAGAACAAAGCGGAGTTGTTTGCTTATATCGAATCAGAATTAAAGGCGATAGAAACAGAACTGGCTACTGTAAAAACAATTGAATACGGAAGGGTAGACCAGGGCGCCTGCTGGGCTTTGCTGGCCCGCCTGTACCTGAATGCAGAAACCTATATTGCCACCCCTAAATATACAGAAGCCATTACCTATGCCAAGAAAGTGATTGCCGGCGGATATTCACTGCATGGCAACTACCGTGAGCTTTTTATGGCAGATAACGACAAACGCACCAGTGAACTGATCTATGCGGTGAATTGCGATGGACTGCGAACCAAATCATACGGCAACACTACTTTCTTTGTTCATTGCGCATCTGGAGATGACCATGATGAATTTGGAGTAGGCGGCGGCTGGTACGGCTATCGTGCAACAAAAGGATTAGCTGACCTGTTTCCTGACCTGACTGGTGCTACTGATAAAAGGGCCATGTTCACTACTTCTAGGTATGGAACCAGCGCTTCACAAATTGCTATTCCAGATATCAGTGCTTTTGATAATGGCCTGCATGTAAATAAGTACAGGAATATCCGCTCTGACGGTGGAGCCATTTCTGATGTGAACCGGGATTTTGCCGATATTGACTTTCCTATCTTCCGATTGTCTGAAATGTACCTTATTTATGCGGAAGCTGTATTGCGCGGCGGCACAGGTGGTGATGCCGGAACAGCATTGACGTATCTGAACCTGATCAGAACAAGAGCAGGCGCAACTCCGTTCTCTGCCAGCGATCTTACTCCTACGGCTACAGGCTTACAAAATATCCTGAACGAAAGAGGAAGAGAATTGTATTGGGAAGGACATCGTCGCACAGACCTCATCCGCTACGGTCTGCTTACTACCGGTACTTACCTGTGGCCATGGAAAGGTGGTGTGGCTTCCGGAACGGCTGTTGACAGCAAGTATAACATTTTCCCCATACCGGCTGCTAACAGAACGGCTAATCCGAACCTTTCACAAAACCCCGGCTATTAATAAACATCAATCAATAAAATGCCTGATATGAAAAATATTGTAAAACTTCTTTTCAGCGCACTGTTCATCACCGGTGCCTTATCATCCTGTGAGAAGGATGAGAATAAAATTTATTTTGAAGGAGGAACGGCCCCGGTACTGACGGCCTCCTCTACTACAGCAATGACACTGCTGCCAGCCAATCAGAATAACCTGGCGGTAAAATTTAACTGGACAAATCCTGAGTACAGGTTCACTACTGGCATCAGCTCACAAGATGTAACTTATGTAATGCAGGTGGATACTACCGGTGCTAACTTTAGCAGCCCCGGCCTGCAGGAAGTCTCGATCGCCAAAGAACTGAGTGTGACTTTTACTGTAAAGGAATTGAATACGATCCTTACCAAACTCAATATGTTGGAAAATGTGCCTCATAATATAGAGTTCAGGATCAAGTCAACCCTGGTGAACAACAGTGTTCCTCTTTTTTCTAATGTAATTAAGGTGGTCATCACCCCTTACCTGGATGTGGCAATACCCATTCCCACAACCGGTGAATTATACATTACCGGTGATGCCACTCCCAGCAGCTGGACCAATTCCCCTCCTGTTGCACAAAAGTGTACCAAGATCAGCAACACAGAATATACCATTACCATGAATTTTGTAAGCGGTAAGTTCTATAAGTTTCTTACTAACCTTGGATTCTGGCAACCACAATATGGACTGAAAACAGGCTCTGGTGGCAATGCTGCCAGTGGAGATCTTGGTTTGAATAACAGTACACCGGCTTATCCTTCAGATCCGGATGCTATTCCTACTGCCGCTGTTGACGGAACCTATAAAGTGACACTGAACTTTAAGACTGGTAAATACACCGTTGTAAAACTATAATACTAACTGTCTAATAAAAGCATTATGAAAAAAATTCTTGCCATATTCTCAGTTGCTGTCACGGTACTGGCAGCCTGTACGAAGGTAGATGATCTGCCGTATTATGATAACGGCACGGCTGTAACGCTAACAGCCTCCAAAACTTCTGTGGCACCTACGCCTGCAGATTCCGTAACCAGTGTGATCGCTTTTTCCTGGACCACTCCAAAGTATTCAACCGATACCGCCAATTACAAGTTCATTCTTGAAATAGACTCTACCGGAAGAAACTTTGTACAGGAAGCCACTAAGATCGTAATGGGAAGCCTGGGTACTTCGCTTACCGGAAAAGAATTGAACGCTATCCTGCTCAATTATGGGTTCACCCTCGGTACACCCTACAACATGGATTTCAGGATCACTTCTTCTTACGGAAACAACAATGAACGCTATTTGTCCAATGTGGTAAAAGTAAGTGTGACCCCGTATAATGATCCTTCTGTTCTTACCACCACCAACACGTCTGTTACCTGTGCATTGGCTACTGCATCACAAGCATCCAATACGTTTAACTGGACGCCTTCTTTTAACGGGTACACCGGCAATGTAACCTATACGCTGCAATACGATTCCGCGACCAAAAATTTTGCAGCACCCCAGGAAATAGCTGTTGGGGTTAATATTTTCACCAAAGGATTGAACCAGGGCGAAATGAATCAAACAGCATTAAACTCAGGCATTCCCGGTGGTAACTCCGGAAAAGTGGAGTACAGGCTGAAAGCAACCACTGCACAAGGAGCTGTTTCTTATTCCAACGTGGTGAATGTGACCATTCAAAGTTATTTACCAATCGTTCGGTTTTATCTGCCAGGCAACTACCAGGCCTCTACTGGCAATGGATCAAACTGGGATCCACCTTCCGCACCTGAGTTTATCCGTGATACAAGGTCAGGTGCTTTAAATAAACTGTACTATATGTACATTTATTTACCTGCAGGTGCTGAATTTAAAGTAACACAAGGCCGCTCCTGGGATATTAACTATGGAGGATCGGGCGGCACTCTGTCATCCACTGGTGGTAACTTAAGTGTAGGTGCTGCAGGTGTATATCGTATCTCCATCGACAGGGTTACTATGCAGTATGATATCCGGGCTGGAAGAATGGGCTTTGTGGGTGGCGCTACCGGAGCCGGTTGGGATCCCCCCAGCACTTTCCCCAACTATGCATTGGGAGCACCAGCTAAGAATTTATTTGTAGGACTTACCAACTTTACCGCAGGCGGCTGGAAACTCATAGATAATAACCAATGGAATAATGGCGACATCACTGTGCTGAATACAAGAAGCTATGGCTCATCTGGTGGAAGCGGTAGTTCAATGCTGATCAATGATGCAAATATGCCCGATATCAGCACTGCTGGTCGGTACAGAGTGATCTGGGATGGCCGCAATGTAGATAACATTAAATACGAAATAAGCCCTGCTACTGAAATGCGGGTAGTTGGAAATGGTATACAGGGTGTGCCCGACTGGAACCCCGGTGCATCACCCCAAATGACCTCCAGCGGCAATGGCGTATGGACCATCACACTCACATTGGTAGCCAATAAAGAGATCAAATTCCTGGCTGGAAATGACTGGGGGGCATTTGATTATGAAGATAATGGAGATGGCGGCGCTCCCGGTACCCGCAACATTAAGTGGGAGGGAGGAAGCAATTTCTTTACCCCTGCAACAACCGGCAGCTATACAATCACGCTGAATGAGCATACGCAAAAAGTGACCATTAATTAATTTGCTTTCTTTTTTGATAAATAGCTGCCTCCGTAAAAGGGGCAGCTATTTTTATTTATATTCATTTTTAAATAAGGTCAAATGCTTTCCTTTTTTTCCAAATCGCTGCTGGTTTTCACCATCACTGTGTTATCAGCTTTTTCTTGTAAAAAGGAAAAGAAGGAAGCCACGCCACCTGCCATTGTTCCCGCTTTTGCCAAAGGCGCTGATGTAGGCTGGCTTACACAAATGGAAGCAGCGGGAAAAATTTTCTACAACAGTGCTGGTACATCTGCTGAGTGCATACAGTTGCTGAAAAACCTTGGCATGAATTCCATCCGGTTGCGTGTATGGGTGAACCCTGCGGATGGCTGGAATAATACTGCCGATGTATTAGTAAAAGCGGTACGGGCAAAGAACCTTGGGATGCGGGTGATGATCGACTTTCATTACAGCGATACCTGGGCTGATCCCGGCCAGCAGGCAAAACCAGCTGCCTGGGCTGCGATGGACCTTTCTGCTTTGCAAACCGCCGTGTACGATCATACCTTTAATACCCTGACCACATTAAAAACAAACGGCGTGACACCCGAATGGGTGCAGGTGGGTAATGAAACAAATGACGGTATGCTATGGCCAACAGGTAAGGCCTCGGTGAATATGGCCAATTTTGCCGCTTTGGTAAACTCCGGTTATACAGCCGTAAAAGCAGTGGACGCATCCATTAAAGTGATCGTTCATATTTCCAATGGCCATGATAACAACCTTTTCCGCTGGATATTTGACGGACTAAAAAATAATAATGCCAAATGGGATGTGATCGGCCTGTCTTTATATCCCGAACCGCTAGACTGGCAGATAAGAAATGAGCAATGCCTTACCAACATGAACGACCTGATAAGCCGGTACGGCAAAGAGATCATGATAGCCGAAGTGGGCATGAGTTGGGACCAGCCCGCCGCCTGCCAGGCCTTCCTTACTGATATCATTGCAAAAACAAAATCGTTGCCTGCTAATAAAGGGCTCGGTGTGTTTTACTGGGAGCCACAGTGCTATAATAACTGGCAGGGTTATTCCAAAGGAGCTTTTGATAATACCGGTAAACCAACCGTAGCGATGGATGCATTCAGATAATGCCAGCCGGACTTTTAAACGAGCAATCTTTTTCCGCCCTTTTCCTGTAATAAAACGGGCCAGAGACCTGTAGTCGGGCAAGCAGATTTTAGTGCCCAATTGAGGTAAAACTCCATAAACAATTGCTTTTTTTGCTCTTCTGCCAGTATTCCTTGCCCGTCCGGACTGGTGCGGTCTCTTATGCTTTATTGCTGCTTTTACCCCTGTTTACTTATAGATAACCCGCAGATAAGCCGCTGATAAGTCGCAGATAAGCCGATGATAAGCCGGTATATAAGAAGCGGCTTATCTATGGGTTATCTGCGGTTCATATCCGCCCCATCTGCATTTCAAACACCTGTTTGTGTTACCGGGAACAGCAACAAACCAGCTTGATACTGGCCTGACAGGATGGTTAATGTATGCTATGCCTTTAAATACAAGATGTTCCGGGACATAGTAAGTCCTTATCCTATTTAAGGGCTGGAAATAACTCTTGAAGCAAAAACAGAATGTGTCTAATAGCCAATTGGTCTGATCTTCTCCATCCTTTGCTCTAATCATGCAAAAGCCGCCTCGGTCCTTTGCAGGAAGAGACGGCCTTTTTGTTAGCCCTGACGTAAGAAAAAGATGATTATATTTTTATAAATATGGCACTGGCCAGTTGATTAGGTGATTGTACCACAAAGGAATAAACACCCGGCATCAAGGTGCTCAGGTCAAAATTCCAGCTATTAGATCCCACATTGGCATTCCGCACATATGTTCTTACCGGTAAGCCATTTCCATTTACAATTTTAATATTCACTGTTTCAGTATGGGTGGAAAGGAATGCGGCTGTTAACACGGTATGTACCGGGTTGGGCGACAGGGTCAATGCCGGAGTGTTATTTCCCGGAACCCTTACTGTTTTACAGATCTTTGTTTCGCATCCCAATCTTGTTTTGATGGTTAAGCATACTTCATAATTGCCAGCCTGACCATAGGTGTGGGTCACTTCACGGCCCAGGGCACTGCTGCCATCACCAAAGGTCCAGCGGTAAAGAACTGCTTCATCATTTGGATTGTGTATGGCGAATCCTTTAAACCGGAAGGTGCGAGGCGCCACCAGGGAATCCATCATAAAGCCACCGCACACATTAGATGCTGGTCGTATCACCACTTCCCTGCAATCAATAGCGGTACAACCACCCTGGAACAATATTTTTACACAAGCCCTGTATGTACCCGGTGCAGGATAAGTATGCCGGATAAGGAATACCGGCAGCGGTTGTGTGGGATTTAATACCCAGCAGGTGTCTGTACCATCGCCAAAATCCCAGCAAATGCGGACCGGCCTGCGGTAAGGAACAGACTGAGGTACCGCATAGAATCCACGGACAAGACTGGTAATGGAAGGTGTTATCTCAAACAACCGAACGGCACAGGTATCATTTAATGGTGGCACAACAACAGGCTTGCATTTCGTGGCTTCACAACCGCCGTAGTAGTTGATCTTTACACATACCTCATAATTACCGGGGTGATTGTAGCGGTGTGCAACTGTGTATGACCCTGTGTATGTTGCCGGATAGTTGATGCAGGTATCGCTGCCATCACCAAAACGCCAGCAGATCTTTTGTGGTTTCCGTTCGTTATTATGCCAGGGCAGTGCTTTGAAACCAACCAGGTGAGGTGTGCTGGCTGTTACTGGTATCCTTTCAAAGTCGGCCCGGCAACTATCAGGCCTGGCGATCTGTACCCGTTCACATTTTCTGGCTTCACATCCGCCATAGTAATTGATCTTTACACATACTTCGTATAGTCCAGGATGATCATAGCGGTGACCAACCGTGTACAGACCAGTATAGGATTCGGGATAATTGATACAGGTGTCACTTCCGTCGCCAAATGTCCAGCATATTTTCGAAGGCTTGCGGTTATTGTTATGTTGGGGCAATGCCTGGTAGGCAGCAAACAATGGATGATTGGATGGGGTAATGGGCAATCGTACAAAATCAGCCCTGCAGGTATCGGGCCTGCCCACCTGGATGGGCTTACATTTCCTGGCTTCGCATCCGCCGAAGTAGTTGATCTTTACGCATACCTCATACAGGCCGGGATGATTATAACGGTGTGATACGGTGTACTGCCCTGTATAAGTAGCAGGGTAGTTGATGCAGGTGTCGCTGCCATCACCAAATTGCCAGCATATCTTTTGTGGTTTTTTGTTATTGTTATGAGAAGGCAGAGCCTTATATACTACGACCAGCGGGTTGCTGACCACACTTATTGGTAGTCTCTCAAAATTAGCCCCGCAGGTATCCGGTCTGCTTACCTGTATGGGTTTGCATTTTCTGGCTTCACAACCACCCTGGTAAAGGATCTTTACACACACATTATACAAACCAGGGCTGCTGTAGGTGTGATTGACGATATAAGGTCCGGGATTGGTATTAGAATACTGGATACAGGTGTCACGGCCATCGCCAAACTCCCAGCAAATCCTTACAGGGCGTTTATTGCCGTTATGTGATGGCAGCGCTTTAAATACTGCATGCAGTTGATTAGCAGAAGTGGTTACTGGAAGCCGTTCAAAATCTGCGACACAAACAGTTTGAATAACCAGGGTTTTACAAATCTGTGCGCTGAGTACAGAGTCATTCAGGTTGGGCCGGTAACGGTAAATTTTCAAGCATACTGTATAAGTGCCCGGAAGCCCGTAGTGATGTTGTGTGCCCTGCAATGGCAGCGTTATCTGTCCGGAGCCATCCCCAAAACTCCAGAAGGCTTTGCGAAGGCCGGGTTCATTTCCCAATACAGAGGTGTTCACAAAGGAGACATCCTTATTAGGGTGATCGATAGTAAAGGTGAAATTGGCTACATCGGGGGGAACAGGTTTGGCATTGACTGCTGTAAGGGCCATAAAAAACCCTGTAAGCAAAGCGTAAAGCTTTCTCATAATAGACATTTTTTTGGTGACAAATGTTCTTTACGCAGGGCTGGGAGCTAACGGGCTTGTGACCGGAATAGTTTAAACGGGTTTAACAAAAGTTAAAATTTTCTTCGAAAAAAAATCAGGATACCTGTTTCTGGTGGTCAATAATGAACTGGATCAGTTCCTCCAGCGATACTTCAATCATTGATAAAGCATCAGTTATATCTTCCCGGCTTACCTGTGCGGCAAAAGCGGGTGTCTTTAATCTTTTCAATACGCTTTTTACCTCCAGCCCTTCATATAAAGTGGGACGGATAAGAGCCGCAGCATGGATAAAGCCGGACAGCTCGTCAATGGCATAGATCATTTTATCCATTTTACTTTTCGGCTCCACGCCAAATACTTTTGGTCCGTGTGAAGCAATGCAATGGATCACTTCCGGGTCTATATTTCTTTTTTCCAGTTCTTCGATGATAATGCGGCAATGATCATCCGGATATTTTTCCCAATCGGCATCGTGAAGCAAGCCGGCTTGCTCCCATTTTAATGCTGTTTGTTCATCAGCGCCTTCTTTTTCAATAGCCCATGCTTTCATATTGGCAGCCACCTGTTTCATGTGCAGACGGAGTTTCTCATTGGGCACCCATTCATTTAATAACGATTGGGCCTCTTCTGAGGATAATAGATTACCCATATTTTTCTGATCACCAAAAACGGAACGGCCAAGGTTGCGGGAATGCATGGTATTTTTTATTTGAAATAAATATAAGATGGAATTATGATAATGGCAGTGTTTAGCAAGCAGCATACTCAGCGGTCTTGGGTGTAAAAGCGCTCCATTACCCGGCTATGGCCTACATTTGCAGCCATACATGGATACCGCATCAGCCACATACAAAGGGAAAGTTTCATTTGTCAATTATGAAAAGTTTTTTGCCACTATTGAATATTTACAGGGTGCAAAACAGAAATCTGTGAATTGCAAAACCAATGCAGATGACACCAATAAGAAGCCACATCAGTTCCGGCTGGGTGATGTGGTAAACTTTCAATTGCGCTTGTCTGACAGGGGCGATAAGATGACGGCTTACAATGTAAAATACCTGTACAATGAAGCGATTGACCTGCTGATTCAAAAGTCAGCACTGGAAAACCGTTTTTCAGGTTACCTGAAGAAGGTGGATGACAAATACTTTGTAAAGGAATGGGATAGCTATATTTTATTTCCGTTGAAGCTATCTCCCTGGGAAATGCCACCGGCGCCAACCGCCGAGAACGAAGCCATTGCATTCAAATTGGCGAACCTGGAAAAACCTAATGCGCTGGTAGCAGAATTGTTCTCTCATAGTTTTATACCCGAATATAAAATGGCCTGGCAGCATTTTAAAAATGAGATCGATGTGGATGCCGTAGTGACCAGGGTCTCTCCACATGCTGTGTACCTCGGCCTGTTTGATAATAAGATACAAGCTAAGCTTTCGTTGGCGGAAGCCGGTAAAGAACCGGTAAATGAAAGCGACATTATCCCTGTAAAGATCACCCACCTCAGCGACGACAAGATTGCCGTGAAACGCATAGATAGTTAGCCTTACAGATTGTTCAACAGTGAAAATCGGTACTTCACCGAATTGAACTGTTTCTGCGCTGCCATGCAACTAATTTGCACCCTAAACTTCTGATTCATGTCTTTAAAGATCACGGGGCGGCTTCCTTATGGCAAGCACAAAGCACAGTTACAACAATCACCTAATTACAGGGGTGGAGTTTTTCAAAATATTTCTCCCACTACCATGAAACCCGAAGGTGTTTCTTACTGGAAGATGCTGTCAGAGTTTTTTAAGAAGCACCCGGATACAGCCCCTCCGGCCAAGCTGCCATTTGTAAAAACAGACCTCACGAAATGGAATCATGCAGAGCCCGTGATTGTTTGGTTTGGGCATTCTACTTATTTATTACGCATAGAAAATAAAAACTTTCTTGTAGATCCTGTATTCAGCGGAAATGCAGCTCCGCTGTCATTTATGGTAAAAGCCTTTCCAGGCAGCAATGAATACAAAGCGGAGGATATGCCGGCTATAGACTATCTCATTTTAACACACGATCATTACGATCACCTTGATTTTAAAACAATTCGAAAGCTAAATAGTAAAGTGGACAAAGTGATCTGCTCATTGGGTATCAGTGCGCATTTAAAGCATTGGGGAGTAGCGGCTGATAAAATAACAGAACTTGACTGGTGGCAGTCTGCCCAACTGGCAGCTGGAATCAAGCTGACCGCAGCACCGGCTAGACATTTTTCAGGACGGGGATTGAAACGGGCACAGACCCTTTGGTCTTCTTTTATGTTGCAAACGCCGGATCATCACTTATACCTGGGTGGAGATTCAGGGTACGACAGTCATTTTAAAGAGATCGGCGACAAGTTCGGGCCATTTGACCTGGCAATATTGGAATCAGGTCAATATAATACCATGTGGCCGCTGATACACATGATGCCGGAAGAAACGGTGCAGGCGGCGGTGGATCTGCAGGCAAAAGCCCTGCTGCCGGTGCATTGGGCTAAGTTCCGGCTAAGCATGCATGCCTGGAATGAACCCATCCGGAGAATAGTGGCCAAAGCGGCCGAATTGCAGATGCCGGTAAAAACACCACAGATAGGAGAGCCTTTTATTATTAATGGGCATTTTTCGGGGACTGAGTGGTGGGAAATAGAACCTTCTAAGAAGCCATGAAAATTAATGGTCAAAAATTTTATTGAAAATCAATCTTTTACAAAGCTTCGATAAAAATTACTTCCCCAATTAGTAGGATAGAATTTCTCTCAAACCTATCTTCGCAGCCCCAAATTAAAGCTACGAGCTGCAAGACGGGAACAGGCTGAGGGATAGCTCAACCTGTTTATTATTTAACTGCTGAAGGCGACCGGGCTCACAGCTCGCCGCTCAAGGCCAAAAGCTTTCTTTAAATGAGCAAATTACATTTCACTACCAAACATGCGAACGAGGCTACCGTAAAACGCAACTGGTACGTTGTGGACGGTACTAATCAAACCGTTGGTCGTATGTGTGCCCGTATTGCCGCGGTACTCCGTGGTAAGAACAAGGCCTCATACACTCCCCATGTTGACACCGGCGATTATATCGTGGTGATCAATTGCGAAAAAGTTATTTTAACGGGAAACAAAATGGACCAGAAAATTTATGACCACTTTACGGGTTATCCCGGTGGCCGTAAAGAAGAAACTGCTGCCAACCTGCAGAAGCGTCGCCCGGAAGTATTGATCGAAAGAGCTGTAAAGGGCATGCTTCCTAAAAACAGGCTGGGTCGCAAGATGTACAAAAAATTATTCGTGTACGTTGGTGCCAACCATCCGCATACTGCACAACAACCTAAAGAATTGAAATTCTAAAACCAGTCACGAGCAGTGAGCTACGAGTGGCGAGACTCTTACTCGCAACTCATAACTCAAAGCTCGGAGCTTAAAATAAAATAAATGGAAAAGCAAAAAAACGGAATTGGTCGTCGTAAAGCCGCTGTGACAAGAGTGTTTCTCTCCAAAGGAGAAGGCAACATCACCGTAAACGACAAAGACTATAAAACTTATTTTCCCCTGGTGTATTTGCAAAACCAGATCGAACGTCCGCTGAAAACAGTTGACGTGGCCAACAAATTTGATGTAAAGATCAATGCTACCGGTGGTGGTGTAAAAGGACAGGCTGAAGCAGCCATGCTGGGTATCGCCAGGGTATTGCTGGAGATCAACCCTGAGTTCCGTCCTGCATTAAAAGCAGCCGGTTTACTGAAAAGGGATCCGAGATCTGTTGAGCGTAAGAAATTCGGTCATAAGAAAGCCAGAAGAAGCTACCAGTTCTCTAAACGTTAATAGCCCCCTAAATCCCCCGAAAGGGGACTTTAGGTCGCTTAAAGAAAAAAGTTTTTTCAACACAATAGGATCTACGAAAGCCCCTCCTTTGGAGGGATTTGTCGAGGTCTCAAAAACAAGAAAATGGAAAATAATACTTCACTACAACAGCAACTTCTGGAAGCAGGTGTTCATTTCGGTCACCTGAAAAAGAAGTGGAACCCCAAGATGTTGCCTTACATCTTTGCTGAGAAGAAAGGTATCCACATCATCGACCTGAACAAAACCGTTGAGTGCCTGCAGGAAACTGCTGCTGCTATGAAGCAGATTGCCCGCAGCGGTAAAAAGATCCTGTTTGTAGGTACTAAAAAGCAGGCGAAAGACATCGTAAAGGATTCTGCACAAAAAATAAACATGCCTTTCGTTACCGAACGCTGGCTCGGGGGCATGCTTACCAACTTTAACACCGTTCGCAAGAGTGTAAAGAAAATGCAGAGCATTGAAAAAATGCTGGGTGATGGTTCTTTCGACAGCATCACTAAGAAAGAGCGCCTCACTCTGTCAAGAGACAGGGATAAAATGGATAAAGTATTAGGCGGTATCGCTCAGTTGGGCCGTGTACCTGCTGCCTTATTCATTATTGATATCGGGCATGAGCATATCGCACTGGCAGAAGCCAAGCGTTTAGGCATCTCCACTTTTGGTGTGGTGGATACTAACTGCGATCCTAATAAAGTGGACTTCGCTATTCCTGCAAACGACGACGCTACCAAATCAATTGCAATCATCGTTAATTATATTACCGCAGCCATTGCTGAAGGACTTGCCGAAAGACAAGCTGCTAAAGATGATGATGTGGAAGAAATGACCGATGATGAAAAAGAAAGGAAAGCGGCTAAACTGCTGGCTGAAGCTGAAGCTGAAGGTGGCCGTGGTGGAAGAGGCCGTGGTGCAGGTGCAGGTGGTGCAGGCGGCGGTCAAAGACGCCGTACCTCTGGTGGTGGCACCGGCGGTGGCAGAGGCCCTGGTGGTGGAAGGAGATAAGTCATTTCAAATCCCAAATTAAAAAGTACAAATTCCAGCACTATATGAGTGACTGGGATTTGGAATTTAATGTTTGGGATTTTAACTGGTTGATTTCATATTTAAATTTAAAAACAATGAGTACAGTAACAATAAGTGCACAGGATATAAACAAACTTCGTCAGGCTACAGGCGCCGGCATGATGGATTGCCGCAAAGCCTTAACAGAAACTAATGGTGATTTTGAAGCGGCGATTGACTGGTTGCGCAAGCAAGGTCAGAAA